>VFLF01000675.1 GCA_009885185.1 Nitrosomonadales bacterium
GCGCAAAGTTGCGATACATGCGCCCACCGCGCGTATTCGTGGTTGGTTGATCGAAGAAATGGCGCAGGGCGTCGAACTGATCGCCGGCGCGCTTAACAATCCGTCGTTCGGCCCGCTGGTGATGGTGGGCATGGGCGGGGTGTACGCGGAGTTGTTTCAGGATGTCGCGCGGCGCTATGCGCCGTTCGGCGTCGACGCGGCGCGCGACATGGTGCTGAGTCTGAAGGGGGCGCGTTTGCTGCAAGGTTATCGCGGCACGCCGGCGTGTAATGTTGATGCGCTGGCCCGTGCGATCAGCCGCTTGTCGTGGCTGATCGCGGATCACGCAGATCACGCGGAGCATGGTGAGCAACTGGCCGAAGTCGAGATCAATCCGCTGATTGCGGGCGTGCATGAGACGATTGCCGCCGATGCGGTGATACGACGCGTTGATCCGGCATGAATTACGCTTTCCTGGCGTTGGCGGCTACTGCACCTCGACAGGCAGTTCCAGGTGGACTTTGGTTGTCATCGTGATGGCGTTCCCGTACTCGTCTTCCAGCACGGATTTCGCCGGTGCTGCAAATCGCGCCTCCAGTGAGATAGTGTCCAAAGGTACGCTGTACAGATAGCCCTGATAGGTATCGCAATTCAGGGTGCGCAGAAATGCCAGTTGCGTGGCTGTTTCCACGCCCTCGGCTACGACACTCAGATTCAACTCTTTGGCAATGGCGATGATCGCTCCGATGATCGCCACCGCACGTGCATTGGTAGCATCGTCTTCAATGGCGATGATGAAACTACGGTCTATTTTTAGTGTGTCGAGCGGCAGGCGTTGCAGCACACTCAGCGACGAATAGCCGGTGCCAAAATCATCCATCGCGATGCGGATGCCCATTTCGCGTATGCGCCGCAGTATAGAGATGGCCTCTTCAACGCGCTCCATCAGCATGGTTTCGGTGATTTCGAGCATCAGCCATCCTGCTTCGATGTCATGCGTTACGAGCGCCTTGCGCACCAACACCACCAGTTCATCGCTCAGTTGCGCGGCAGACACATTGACCACCACGTAGGGGATATTGACCCCGTCCGTCCGCCATGTTTTGATGGTGCGACAGGCGTGATCCAGTATCCACTCGCCGATCGGCACGATGAGGCCGGTTTCTTCGGCCACGGCGATAAACTCCGCCGGGGGCAACAGGCCGCGGACCGGATGTTGCCATCGCACCAACGACTCCGCGCCGCGAATTTCGCCGGTCGCGACGACAACCTGCGGTTGATAGTAGAGGACAAACTCGTTGTTTTGAATGGCGTCGCGCAACTCGGCCACCAACTGTATGCGGCGCAGCATTCGTTGGTTCATTTCCTCGGCGAAAAACTGGTAGTTGTTTTTATTCAGTTCCTTCGCATGGTACATCGCGATATCGGCGTTTTTCATCAGGGTCGTGACGTCGGCGCCGTCGACGGGATAAAAGCAGATGCCGATGCTGGCGGAAGTCTGCGCGTCGTGGCCATGCACATGGTACGGCTTGGTCAGCAGTTTAAGCATGCGATCCGCGATGGGTGAGACGATGGCCGTATCGGTGACATCGGTGAGCAGTACCACGAATTCATCTCCACCCAGGCGCGCCACGATGTCCGCCTCCCGCACGCAGTCGGTCAGGCGCTTGGCGCATTCGCGCAGCAGCTCGTCCCCCGCCGCGTGGCCCAAGGTATCGTTGACCGCTTTGAAGTTGTCAAGGTCGACGAACATCACCACCAACTGGGTCTGTGAGCGCGAAGCCCGCGCGATGGCGACCTGCATCTGTTCCATCAGCATACTGCGATTGGACAGTCCCGTGAGCGTGTCCCTGGTGGCGAGCCGTTCGATATGTCGCTCCGCCTTGATGCGTTCGGTGATATCGCGCACCACGACCGAGTAACCGAAGCTGCTGTCATCCATGCTTAATGGGGTGACAACGATATTGGCATCGAACATCTCGCCATTCTTGCGTACCAAGGGGGCGTCGGTCTCGAAGCGGCCCCTGGCAGCAATGCCCAGCATGCCTTCTTCTCGGGTGATGCGCGCGTCCTGCCGGTCCTTGAAGATGCGCGCGAACGAAACGCCTTCCATGTCCTCGATTTCATACCCCAGGATGCGCACGCTGGCCTGGTTCCACTTGGTGACAAATCCCTGGGCATCGATGGAAAAAATGGCGTAATCCCGCACGCCGTCGAGCAGCGCGCGCAACTGCGTTTCCTGCTCCTCGAGCAGCGCCTTGGATACCATGGTGCCCTGCAACTGATCGACCATGTGGTTAAAGTTCTTGGCCAGCGCGGCATATTCGTCGTTGGTGTTCATGACGACTCTGTGTTCCAGATTTCCGGCTGCGATCGCGTCCGCGCCATGCGCCAGTTGTTGTATGGGGCGCACAATAGACAGGCGCACGTAGCGCCCCGCGAGTACCGCCAGCAGGCCGAGCAGCAACGACGTTCCGCCAGCTACCAGCAGTACTTGTAGTTGCCGGGAAGCCGCGAGGGCAGCGGCCTCGTCTATATGGCGCCGCAGCGCCGGTGTGATCTGTGTGTCTACGATGCCAACGATCTCTTGTTGGAGTTCGGCCATTCTGGCCAACTGCGCCCGGCTGGCTTCCGGAGATTTCAACAGCGGACTTCCGGCGGTATCGGGTGCGGCTTGCGGTTGCATGAGTTCAACGCTGAGTTGATCCAGTTCCTGATGTCGCGCGGCGATCAACAGCGCCGGTTTCTGCCA
Source organism: Nitrosomonadales bacterium (assembly GCA_009885185.1). The sequence continues at coordinate 2,732 of VFLF01000675.1, forward strand.
TTCTTTAAACCGGGTCAATGCCATCAGGCGTTCGACATATTGCCTAAAGCGGTCGCGGTGGCGCTCGTAAGCCTCACGAAAATGAGGGTCACGGGTGTCGAGGTACTGGAATACCCGCAGGCCCGCGGCAGTTACGTCCAATTTTGCGTCGGCGGTGGCGGCCAGCATGGACTGACTGACATCGTGCGCGTCCTGAATCGAATGTACCGCGTTTGACGACACGAAATGCGTTGTGAACATGGCTGCGGTCGCCGCCAGTACGATGACGGCGGTTCCCAACGAAACCTTTCGTTTAACGGTGTTTTGCATATCCTGTTCTGACCTGAATGGTTCTTTTTTTGGGGGCGTTCGGCGGTCACGCAACATTCACATGTTACCCGCGACTTTACAATGGATTCGGGAAAATGCTGCAATTAGGGGAAGATGTTGCCGCAGTTCAGTCATGGTGGCCAGGGATTTAGCCGTGGATGGGCTGGCAGGACAATTACATATGCCCAATAATTGTACTGTGTTATTAA
>VFLF01000293.1 GCA_009885185.1 Nitrosomonadales bacterium
CGCCGCGCTGCACCGCGTGCTTGGCGATGTTCATGGAAACGTTAACCACCACATCGCCCATGCCGGGCAGCGTTCTCAGCTTAGCCTTGATTTCGTTGCGAATCGGCACCAATTGGCTTTTCGCCGGATACCCCAGTTGCACATCCAGTGACACGTTATTGCCGTCCACCTTGATGTTGCGCGCGGATTTGGTGGTGACGTAATCCTTGTGCGTGTTGGGATCGACGAGCGTTTGCAGCGCGTCTTTGACCTGCTGTTCGGTAATGGCCATGGGCGTGTCTTCCAGTTTGCGGTTGGCGGTGATACTGAGGGCGGAATTGTAATGAGATTTGCCTCGAAGGTGTGATTTACCGCAAGGGAAAGAGAGTTGATTTTGTTACAATTCAAGTCTTTAGCAGCGATTTGCCCATCCCCCATGAAACAGCGCCGCATCTTCGTCACCACCGCTCTGCCGGATCACGACGGCAGCAGCCCCGGCACGTATTACACCCTCCATGACTGAACAAAATCACAACGTGCGCCGAATTTTCGTAACGACCGCGCTGCCGTACGCCAACGGCGCGTTCCATATCGGGCACATCATGGAGTACATCCAGGCCGATATCTGGGTGCGATTCCAGCGCATGCAAGGGCACGAGGTGCATTTCGTCGGCGCCGATGACGCCCACGGCGCACCGATCATGATCGCCGCCGAAAAAGCCGGCAAAACGCCGCAGCAGTTCGTCGGCGAGATCGCGGCGGGCCGCAAGCAATACCTCGATGGGTTTCACATCCAGTTCGATAACTGGCATTCCACCGATTCGCCGGAAAACACCGAGTTGTCGCAAGACATTTACCGACGATTGACCAAAGCTGGCCTGATTTACAAAAAGCCCGTCGAGCAGCACTTCGATCCGGTCAAAGGCATGTTTCTCGCCGACCGTTACATCAAAGGCGAATGCCCGAAGTGCCATGCCAAGGATCAATACGGCGACGCCTGCGAGGTTTGCAGCTCGGTGTACGCGCCGACAGAACTGATCAACCCTTATTCAACGCTCTCCGGCGCCGTGCCGGTGTTGAAAACCTCCGATCATTATTTCTTCAAACTGTCGGACGAAAAATGCGTGGCGTATTTGCGCGAGTGGCTGGACGCTCCGGGCCGCCTGCAACCGCAAGTCGCCAACAAAGCACGCGAATGGCTCGAAGGTGACGACGATCAAAAGCTCGGCGACTGGGATATTTCACGCGACGCCCCTTACTTCGGCATTCCGATACCAGACGCGCCGGGCAAATATTTTTACGTGTGGCTGGATGCACCGATAGGTTATCTCGCCAGCTTCAAAAACTACTGTGCGCGCGTGGGCATCGATTTCGAAAAGTTTCTCGCCGATCCGGCGACCGAGCAAATTCATTTCATCGGCAAGGACATCATTTATTTCCACACCTTGTTCTGGCCGGCGATGCTCGAATTCGCCGGCAAGCCGTACAAAGCACCCGATCACGTCTACGTGCATGGCTTTATCCAGCTTGGCGGCGAGAAAATGTCCAAGTCGCGCGGCACCGGATTGCGCCCGCTGCGTTACCTTGAACTCGGCATGAATCCGGAGTGGTTGCGGTATTACATTGCGGCGAAGCTTAATAGCTCGGTGGAAGATATTGAGTTTAATCCCGAGGATTTCATGGCTCGGGTAAATAGTGATTTGATTGGCAAGTATGTGAATATTGCCAGTCGGGCAGCAGGTTTTATCCAGAAATTATTCGATGGAAGTATACGGTCTCAGGAGTTAGTTGGCGCTGGTACACACTCGTTGCTGCAGCGCATCCACGCAGCACAGAAAGAGGTTTCCACGTATTACGATACACGAGAGTTTGGCAAAGCAATTCGCCTGATAATGGAGCTGGCCGATTCAGTAAATCGTTATTTCGATGAATCAAAACCTTGGATACTAGCTAAACAAGGGCCATCCCCAACGCTACACGAAGTCTGTAGTGTTTCTCTTGAAGCATTTCGCATTCTGTCGATATACCTTGCTCCCGTTCTGCCCGCGACTGCCAAAGCCGTCAGTCAATTTCTAAAATCGCCATCGGGATCATGGAAAGCTATATACAGGCCTCTGACGGAGCTTCGACCGCTAGAGACGAAGATAGAGCCTTATAGGCACCTCATGGCCCGCGTCGAAGAAAAACAACTCGACGCGCTTTTTGAAATTCCAAAGGAAACAACGCAAGTAACCGCTTCTACACCTCCCCCTACGTCCTCTGTGAAAGAGGCGACAGCGAGCGACGCCCACATTTCGATTGACGACTTCGCCAAAGTCGATCTGCGCATCGCCAAAATCACCAACGCCGAACACGTCGAAGGCGCGGACAAACTATTGAAGCTAACGCTCGACGTAGGCCCGCTCGGCACACGCCAGGTTTTCGCGGGCATCAAGTCGGCCTACGACCCGGCCACACTCGTCGGCAAACACACGGTCGTCGTCGCCAACCTCGCGCCGCGCAAGATGAAGTTCGGCTTGTCGGAGGGCATGGTGCTGGCCGCCAGCGGCGACGCGCCGGGGCTGTTCCTGCTCTCGCCCGACAGCGGCGCGCAGCCGGGCATGAAAGTAAAATAACCATAAGTATTTGTTTTTAATAACAAATTTATGCAATCCCCATGACACTCCACAGCGTTGAAGCCATCGCCATCGACATCCCGCTGAAACAGAATTTCGGCGGCGCGACTTACAGTGTGTTGAAACGCAGCACGGTGATCACGCGACTGCGTACCAAAGAGGGTCTTACCAGCAACGTCTACAACGGTGATAACCGCAGCCACGCCGGCGAGATCGCGCGCATGGTGCGCGAGGATTTGTTTCCGCTGATCAAAGGCATGAGCATTTTCGAATACGAACGCATCTGGGAAAAGCTGTTCGCACTGACCACCGCGCAGGGCGACCGCAAAATCCTGATGGAAGCGATTTCGTGCGTGGATTGTGCGATCTGGGATTTGATCGGCAAGTCTCTGGGCCAATCGGTGTGCGCATTGCTCGGCGGCTATCGCGACACGCTGCCGATTATTTCCATCGGCGGCTATTACATGCCGGGCAAGACGCTAGCGGATTTCGGCAAAGAAGTTGAATCCTACAAAAAAGCCGGCATGGCGGGCTGCAAGTTCAAGGTGGGCGGCTTGTCGCCGACCGAAGACGCCAAGCGCGTGGCGGTCGCGCGCAAGGCCGTCGGCAATGACTTCATGCTGTGCGTGGATGCCAATCGCGGCTGGTCGGCGCAGGATGCGATTACATTCGCGCGCCTGATCGAGCATTTGAACATCGCGTGGTTCGAGGAGCCTTGCCACTGGTACGACGACGCGGCGATGATGGCGCGCGTGCGGCGTGCCATTCGCATGCCCGTCACCGCCGGTCAAAGCGAGATCACCTGTCAGGGCGTGCGCCGTTTGCTGGATGCGGGCGCG
>VFLF01000787.1 GCA_009885185.1 Nitrosomonadales bacterium
GCGGTGTGGCGACCAGCACCGCATCGATATTCGGATCGCGCAAGACGTCAGCGTAGCTGCTGGTCAGCGTCATGCCGAATTTGTCGGCCGTGGCGCGGTGCGCCGCCGGATCGCGCGTGATGCCGCAAGTAAATTTTATTTTACTGCTCTTGCCCTGCACCGACGCGATAAGCCGCGAACCCCAATTTCCCATGCCGTAAATCGCCACATTCAGCATCTTGCGCTCCTGTGAAGTGTTTCGCGGATTGTTACCGATGAGCGCGCCGAATACAATGCCCGCATCGCATTGTGCGCTGCCCATGAAGAGGTGAACCCTTGGATATGCTGATTGTCATTTCACTGATTCTGCTTAACGGCCTGTTTGCCATGTCGGAGGTTGCGTTGCTCACCGCGCGCAGATCGCGGCTGCAAACGCTGGCCGCGAACGGCGACGCGCTGGCCGCCGCTGCGATCAAGTTGAGCGCGGACCCCACCCGCTTTCTGTCAACCATCCAGATCGGCATCACTTCCATCGGCCTGCTGAACGGCATTTTTGGCGAGGCTGTGTTTGCCGCGCCGCTGTCGGCATGGCTACAGTCCTTCGGATTCGAATTGCAGACCAGCAACATCGCCGCCACGACGTTGATCGTCGTGTCCATCACCTATGTCTCGATAGTGATCGGCGAACTGGTGCCTAAACGCCTCGGCCAGCACAACGCGGAATCCATTGCGCGGCTGGTGGCCTGGCCCATGCGCGTGCTGGCGGCGATATCGGGACCTTTCGTTCATCTACTGTCCGTTTCCACCAACGGCATTCTCAAGCCGCTGCTGAAGGTGCTGCGCATACAAACGCAGGAGAGCGGCCCGCAGGCGCTGTCGACGGAGGAATTGCGCACTATCGTGCTCGAATCCTCAAACATCCTGCCGAAGAAACATGGCACCATCCTGCTGAATCTGTTCGAGCTCGAAGACATCACGGTGGACGATGTGATGGTGCCGCGCAGCCAGATCGAGGCGATCAATCTATCCGCGCCGCTGGAGGACATCACCCAGCAACTGACGACATCGCATCACCGGCGGGTGGTCGCCTATAAGGGACATCTGGATGAAGTCGCCGGCACCCTACGCATACGGCATGCGCTGAACCTGCTGCACCGTGATGAGCTGTCGCATGAATCGCTGCGCAAGCTGGCGCGCGAACCGTACTTCGTGCTGTCGGGCACGCCGCTGTTTACGCAACTGCAACATTTCCAGGAAGGGCACGATCGCCTGGGGTTGATCGTCGACGAGTACGGCGAATTGCAGGGTCTGGTCACGCTGGAAGACATCCTGGAGGAGATCATCGGCGAATTCACCACCAACTCGCCCATGCGCACCGGCGGTTACACCAAACAGGACGACGGCAGTTACCTGATCGAGGGCAGCACGCCGCTGCGCGAATTGAACCGCAAACTCGGTTTTCAGTTTCCGCTGGACGGCCCCAAAACGCTCAATGGACTGATACTGGAATACTTTCAGGATATACCTGAACCCAATACCAGCATCCGGATCGCCGGTTATCCGCTGGAAATCGTGCAAACGCAGGACAGGGTGGTAAAAATCGTGCGTTCCCAGCCGTTGGACGAACCACAACAACAGCAGGATAGTGGTGCCGAAACACGTCGATGACCTTTACAAAGCACCGCAACAGGGGCATTATTAAGAGATTACGCTAACCTATTGGTTAGATTGAGCAAATTTGAGCAAGCTTAGCAAGTTTAGTATGTCTTAGCAGAATAAGGGGGTTCAATGGCAACTGCAGCGGCAGCGAGAAAAGGCGCGGTAGTCCAGGAATTCAACTTTAACTGGACCGGCAAAGACAAGGCCGGCAAGCCCATCCGCGGCGAAATGCGCGCCGCCGGCGAGGCACAGGTCAATGCCACATTACGCCGCCAGGGCATTAAAGTCGATTCCGTCAAGAAGCAGCGTATGGGCAGTGGTGGCAGCGTGTCCGACAAAGACATCGCACTGTTTACGCGTCAACTGGCGACCATGATGAAGTCGGGTGTGCCTCTGCTACAGGCGTTCGATATTGTCGGCAAGGGACACGCCAACCCGGCGGTCGGCCGACTGATCATGGACATCAAAAACGAGGTCGAGACCGGTGCCAGCCTCAAACAAGCGTTTGAGAAGCATCCGCTGTATTTCGACGCGCTGTTCTGCAACCTGGTGGGGGCGGGCGAGCAAGCCGGTATTCTGGACAGCCTGCTGGACCGGTTAGCGACGTACAAGGAAAAAATCCTTGCAATAAAGAGCAAGATCAAGTCTGCGCTGTTCTACCCGCTGTCGATTATCGTGGTGGCGTTTGTCATCACTGCGATTATTATGATTTTCGTAATCCCGGCGTTCAAGCAGGTTTTCTCCAGTTTCGGTGCGGATTTGCCGGCACCAACCCTGGTGGTCATGGCCATCTCTGAGGTTTTCGTACAGTACTGGTGGATCATATTTGGCAGCATCGGTTTTGGCGGCTGGTTCTTTTTTTACACGTGGAAACGGTCGGAAAAGATGCAGATTGTTATGGATCGCATCCTGTTGCGCGTCCCGGTCTTTGGACATTTGATACGAATATCATGCATCGCGCGATGGACGCGCACGTTATCCACCATGTTTGCCGCCGGCGTGCCGCTCGTCGAAGCCCTGGAGTCCGTAGCGGGCGCCTCGGGGAATTATGAATACTACACAGCCACCAAAAAAATCCAGGGTGAAGTGTCGACCGGCTCCAGCCTGACATCAGCCATGCAGAACAGCGAAGCGTTCCCCAGCATGGTGATTCAGATGACATCCATCGGCGAAGAATCCGGTTCGCTCGACTCCATGTTGTCAAAAGTTGCGGACTTCTTTGAGGCCGAAGTTGACGATGCCGTCGAAGCATTATCAAGCCTGATGGAGCCCATGATCATGGTAGTTTTGGGCACCTTGATAGGCGGCATGGTTATCGCCATGTATTTGCCGATCTTCAAACTGGGATCAGTTGTCTAAGGCCTTCCGTGTAACAGGGCGGTGACACTTGCGTCATCGCTCGGTTTTACCTATTAGTCAAACAATTTCCCCGGCCCGGATCCTTTGCTGACCCCGCTCCTGAATCCCGCTCTATTTGTGGGGCTCGCGGTACTGTTCGGATTGGCCGTCGGCAGTTTCCTCAATGTCGTCATTCACCGCCTGCCGAAAATGATGGAGCGGCAATGGCGGACAGAATGCGCGGAACTCGACGGCAAAGAGCAGCCTGTCGGTGAACGTTACAATCTCGTTGTGCCCCGCTCGCGCTGCCCGGCTTGTGAGCGACCGATCGCCGCGCTGCAAAACATTCCTGTCATCAGCTATCTTGTGCTGGGCGGAAAATGCGCCGGATGCAAGGCACGCATATCGCCGCGTTACCCTTTTGTTGAATTACTCTCCGGTGCGCTCGCCGGCTACGCCGCGTGGCAATTCGGCCCGACGCTGGCCGGCGTCGGCGCTATTCTTTTCGTATGGGCGATGATCGCGCTGACGTTTATCGACCTCGATACTTTTTTCCTGCCCGACGACATTACACTGCCGCTGCTGTGGGCCGGGCTGCTGTTCAGCTTGGGTGGCGCGCATACCGATCTGCAATCTTCGGTCATCGGCGCGGCGGCCGGATATCTCGCGCTATGGTCGGTCTTCTGGGCGTTCAAACTGGTCACCGGTAAGGAAGGCATGGGTTACGGCGACTTCAAGCTGCTGGCGGCGATTGGCGCATGGCTGGGCTGGAAGGTACTGCCCCTGGTCATCCTGCTGTCGGCGACGGTGGGTGCTGCAATCGGCATCGGCTTGATGATCTTTGCTCGTCATGGGCGTGACACACCCATTCCGTTCGGCCCCTACCTTGCCATCGCCGGCGTCATCGCGCTGTTTCACGGCGAAACCATCAACCGTCAGTATCTCAACCTGTTCTGATCCGCCATGCCGTATTGCGTGGGTTTAACCGGCGGCATCGGATCGGGTAAGTCCAGCGCCGCGCGTCTTTTCCAGGAACGGGGCGCCGGCGTGGTAGATGTCGATGATATTTCCCATGCGCTTACCCGCGCCGGCGGTGCCAGCATACCCGAGATTGTCCGGCAATTTGGCCAGGAGTTTATCGCTGTCGACGGCAGTCTCGACCGCACGCGCATGCGCGAACGGGTGTTTCGGGATAGCCCGTCCAAAACCCGGCTGGAAGCCATACTGCACCCGCTCATAGGGCGCCAGGCCCGCGATCAGGTCGCCTGCGCCACCCAGCCCTATGTTCTTCTGGTTGTTCCGCTGCTACTCGAAACCAATGCCTACCGTGACCTCACACAGCGAATCGCGGTGGTCGATTGCACCGAGCAAACCCAGATCGAGCGCACCATGCGCCGCAGCCAACTTTCCGAGGCGGCGGTGCGCGCGATCATGGCAGCGCAAATATCCCGGCAGGATCGGCTGGCGCAAGCCGACGATGTCCTTCACAACGACGGCGACGAGGGCGAGCTGCGGCAACAGGTTGCCAGGCTCCATCAACGCTATCTCGAACTGGCGGCGGGCCGAAACGGCGGCGGTCGCGGGTGAGAAAGTCCGCATAAACCCTTCATTACCCTTTATTTTTTTTGGGTTTTGGTGAATACTTGGCCGCATTCTCATTCGACAGGCCGGGCGTCTTGTGATCAGTTACGAGTATCCGCTGAGCGAGCGCGTGCGCACCTTGTTGCGCTTCGAAGATTTATACGAGCGCGTCGAGTACTTCCTAGCGAAAACCGAGTCCGTTGAGCATCATGCCGCGCTGGTGTCGATCTTCGAGATACTTGAAGTCGCCAGCCGCGCCGATCTCAAGTCCGATTTGCTGCAGGAACTCGAACGCCAAAAACACACACTGGAATCCTTGCGTGACAATCCGGATATTTCCGAAGCAGCACTCGACGACATACTTTGGAAAATCGATCAGGCCTCCTCCCGCCTATTCCAAACATCGGGCAAGGTCGGACAGGAGCTGCGCGAGAACGACTGGCTAATGAGCATCAAGCAACGCACCAGCATTCCCGGGGGGGTATGCGAGTTTGATCTGCCCTCGTATCATTTTTGGTTACAGCAAAACTGCGAGCAGCGAAGACATGACCTCGGTCTATGGCTCTCGCCGTTTCAGCCCATACGCGAAGCCATCGTGATCGTACTGCGGTTGCTACGCGAGAGCGGCAAGAGCACCACGCTGATTGCCCATCAGGGCGTGTATCAGCAAATGATGGCGGGGCGCGTCGCGCAGATGCTGCGCATACGGCTGTCGCGCAATTACCAGTGTGTACCCGAAATCAGCGCCAACAAATACGCGCTCAATATCCGCTTCATGAGTCACGAAATGGGACAGCGTCCCAAGGCCGTCGAAACGGATGTGGAATTCGATCTGACTTTCTGCAATCTTTGAAATGAAGCCGCGTGTCGTCAGTTGCCCGCGTTGCGCTGCGAAATCCATTTGGAGCAGCGACAATCCGTGGCGCCCTTTTTGTTCCGAGCACTGCAAGATGATGGATCTTGGCGCCTGGGCAAGCGAGAGCTATCGTATTCCCATGGTTGAGTACGACGATATCACGGACGACGCGGAAGGCGGTCTCCCGGCGGGAGATTCACCCGTCAATTAGCGCCACGCGCCGCGCAGCATGGCGATGCCGTGAGCGCCGGCGTATCGCGCGTGTTCCAGGTCGCCCGGTCGCATCCCGCCCAAGGCGTATACCGGCAGCGGCGTATCGCGAATGACTTGTGCGAACGGCTCCCACCCCAATACCGGCGAATTCGGGTGACTGGGCGTGGGTAGTACCGGTCCCATGACCACGAAGTCCGCGCCCAGACGAACCGCTTGCGCGAGTTCCGCCGAGTTGTGGCACGAGGCGGCCACCCACTCGCAGGACGGACGTTCAATTAACGCCATGGTTTGAGCCGCCGTTAGATGCACGCCATCGGCGCCGATTTTGCGGGCAAGGTCCGCATCGCCGTTCAGCAGCGCCCGCGCACCGTAATTATGCGCCAGACCAACCACTCGCCGCGCGAATACTTCCAGTGCCGGCACCGACATCTCTTTTTCACGTATCTGAATAAGTTTTAACCCGCCTTCCAGCGCGCGCCGCAGACTTTTCATGAAGGGTTCGACGCCCAAGTCACTCGCCTGTGTGATGCCATAGACCGGCGGCAGACCCAGCGCACGCAATATCGGACCGTTGGCGGGCAAAATCGGCGTAACGTTTAAGGCTGTCGACGCCTGCCAGGAAAATGACTGGCCTTCGCGTCCATGCGGCGTGCCGCGCCAGCGATAGATGCGGAAAAATCGCAATCGCACATCGGCATGCTCGTAATCGAAATCGCGCGTGAGCCATGGACACACGCTGTCGCGATCGACGTCGATGCCGAGTTCTTCATGCAGCTCGCGGCACATGGCATCGGCGGCGGATTCGCCGGGTTCAACCTTGCCGCCGGGAAACTCCCAAAAGCTCTCATAGGCCTTGCCGGGCGGACGTTGCGCCAGCAGAAATCGCCCCGCGTCATCGTGAATAACCGCGGCAGCAACTTCGATTCTTTTTCTGCCGTGAACGGCAGCGCCTTCAACCTGCGTACTCGAACTCACTTCCGCCTGCTTCGCTTCAAGTGTTCCCTTGTTCCGCCTTCCGCCTGCTTCGCTTCAAGTGTGCCCTTGTTCATCCTTTGTCTTCCGGCCCAGTCGCGCGCGAACTGCCATGCCACGCGCCCGCTGCGGGAGCCGCGCTGCAATGCCCATTGCAAGGCGGCTTGGTGAACCTCCGGCGACTGGGCATGGGGAACCTTGAAATGCGCCAGCCACACGTCGACAATGTTCAGATACTCGTCCTGATCGAACGGATAGAACGATACCCACAAACCAAAGCGCTCCGACAGCGATACTTTTTCTTCGGACGTTTCACCGGGATGAATTTCCTCGCCAACGTGCTTGTATTCGAGATTTTCCTGCATGAACTCCGGCATCAAATGCCGGCGATTCGAGGTGGCGTAGATCAAACAATTATCGGAGGCCGCCGCAATCGAGCCGTCCAGAATAACCTTCAGCGCCTTGTAGCCCGGCTCGTCGGCCTCGAAAGACAGATCATCGCAATACAACACAAATCGTTCGGGCCGCTTGCAGATCAGATCGACGATTTCCGGCAGGTCGATCAGGTCCTGCTTTTCGACTTCGATCAGACGCAATCCACGCGGCGCGTACTTGGTGAGCAGCGCCTTGATCAACGACGATTTGCCGGTGCCGCGCGCGCCGGTGAGCAGCACATTGTTGGCGGGATACCCTTCGACGAACTGCCGCGTGTTCTGTTCCACCAGCGATTTCTGTTCATCGATGCCGCGCAAATCTTTCAACTGGATGCGGTGCACCTGACCCACCGGGTGCAGCGCGCCAAAGCCCCCGGCCTTGCGCCAGCGAAAGGCGATCGACGCTTTCCAGTCTACCGGCGCTGCATCGGCGGGCAGCAGTTTTTCCAATCTCGCGGCCAGCGATTCCGCCCGCGCGAGCAATTGACTGACATCGGCCATATATTGTATATATCGTAACTATATGTTTTTAAATAATATTTTAACTACGGTAATCCGCATTGATGCTGACGTAATCGTGCGACAAATCGCAGGTCCACACCGTAGCCGACGCAGCACCCCGATTCAGCACCACACGCACGGTGATCTCCGCCTGCTTCATCACGCGTTGTCCGTCCGCCTCCTGATAGCCCGCATAACGTCCGCCGCTCTTGGCTACCAGCACGTCGTCGAGATACAAATCGATCTTATCCGCGTCGAGGTCGTCGATGCCGGCATAACCCACCGCCGCGAGGATACGGCCCAGATTGGGATCGCTGGCAAAAAACGCCGTCTTGGTCAGCGGTGAATGCGCAATGGCAAACGCGACTTTGCGGCACTCGTCTTCGCTCTTGCCGCCTTCAATGCGCACGGTGATGAATTTGGTGGCGCCCTCGCCATCTCGTATGATCGCCTGCGCCAGTTCAATGGCAATAGTCGTTACTGCGTCGCGAAAGGCCGCGTACTCTGCGCTATCGGCGCTGGTAATCTCCGCCATCGCGGCCTTGCCGGTGGCGATCAGGATAAATGAATCATTGGTGGACGTGTCGCCATCCACCGTGATGCAGTTGAAGGAATGTTGCGCGGCGTACGCTACCGCGCGCTTGACCAGCGGCAAACTCACCCACGCATCGGTCGCCACATACCCCAGCATGGTCGCCATGTTCGGATGAATCATGCCGGCGCCCTTGGCGATGCCGGTCACGGTTATTTTTGCACCGCCCACGTCGAAGCGGCGCGACGCCGCTTTGGGCAGCGTATCGGTGGTCATGATCGCCTGCGCCGCGTTGGCCCAGTTCGCGAGTTTCAAGTCCGCGAGACAGCGCGGCAGTCCCGCGATCAGCTTCGCCACCGGCAGCGGCTCCATGATGACGCCAGTCGAAAACGGCAGCACTTGCGCCGCGGAGCACCCCATGAGTTCGGCCAGCGCGGCACACGTTTCCCGCGCATGCTTAAGGCCATTCGCGCCGGTGCCTGCATTGGCGCAGCCGGTGTTGACTACCAGCGCGCGCATGGAGTTATCCGGGTCCAGCATGGACAAATGCTGACGCGCCACCACCACCGGCGCGGCGCAAAAGCGATTCTGCGTGAACACCCCCGCCACGCGCGCGCCCACATCAAGCTGCATGACCAGCAAATCCTTGCGACCCGGCTTGCGGATATTCGCTTCGGCGACGCCGAGCGTGACGCCGTCTACCGGCAGCAATGCATCGGGATGGGGGACGGAAAGATTGACGGGCATGACACGGCTCCGGTCAAAAAAGGTCGAAGGGTCGAGGAGTAGCGGGGTAAAGGGCGTCTAGGTCAGCTTACCGTGACACTGTTTGTATTTTTTACCCGATCCGCACGGGCACGGATCGTTGCGTCCGACTTTTTCTCCGGGCCGGGTAAAGGGCTGCGCCTTGTGCGCCTCCGCGTCCGAGGGCGCGTCGTCGGGATGCGCTTCTGCCTCGCCTGCGCCGCCAAAGTCGGCATGGTGGTATTGCACGTTCTGCAACGCTTCGTGCTCTTCGGCCGCTTTCAATTCCTCCGCGCTGCGTATGCGCACCGTCATCAAGATTTTGGTCACTTCGGCCTTGACGGCATCCAACAGCAACGAGAACAGTTCGAACGCCTCGCGCTTGTACTCCTGTGCAGGCTGCTTCTGGGCGTACGAACGCAGGTGTATGCCCTGGCGCAAGTGATCCAGCATCGACAGATGCTCGCGCCAGTGCGTGTCTATGCTTTGCAGCATCAGGCCGCGCTCGTACTGCCGCATCGCCTGCGCATCGACCAGCGATACCTTGTCGTCGTAGGCCTTGTGCGCGGCCGCGATGAGGCGTTCGCGCAATGCGTCTTCTTCCAGCCCCGGCTCATCCTTCAACCACTGCTGTATCGGCAGCTTCAACGTGAGCTCTGCATCGAGCGTGCGCTCAAGGCCGGCAGTATCCCATTGCTCTTCAAGGGTATCCGGCGGGATGAATTGGGTGATGTAACCGCTCATCACATCCACGCGCATCGCGGCAATGGTTTCCGACATGTCTTCCGCATCCAGCAACTCGTTGCGCTGCTGGTAGATCACCTTGCGCTGATCGTTGGCGACGTCATCGTATTCCAGCAGGTGCTTGCGGATATCGAAGTTGCGCGCCTCCACCTTGCGCTGCGCGTTTTCAATCGAGCGGTTGATCATGCCCGCCTCGATCGGCTCGCCCTCGGGCACTTTCAGACGCTGCATGATCGACTTGACGCGTTCGCCGGCGAAAATGCGCATCAGTGAATCGTCGAGCGACAGGTAAAAGCGGCTGGAACCCGGATCACCCTGACGGCCCGAGCGCCCGCGCAACTGGTTATCGATACGCCGCGACTCGTGGCGCTCGGTGCCGATGATATGCACGCCGCCCAGCGCCACCACCTGGTTATGCAGCTTCTGCCAGTCGTGGCGCAGATCGTCCATGCGCTTGTGCCGCGTCGCGTCATCTATCGACGCGTCCGCGCGCAGCGCTTCGGTTTCGCGA
>VFLF01000707.1 GCA_009885185.1 Nitrosomonadales bacterium
CGGCTACGAGCGATTATCCGGCGCGCACTGAGCCGCGATCCCGGCAGGCGATTCGCCCATGCCGCTGAGATGAAATGCGCCGTGGATGAATGGATCGCGGCCGACAACCATGACACCGCGAGCTCGCTGCTTGAACGCATGGAGCGCGACAAGAGTTTCCCGGCAATGTCGAACAATTTATTGGAAATCAACCGGCTGACCGATGAAAACAACCACGCGAATGTAGGAACGTTGGCCAACATCGTGCTGCGTGATTACGCCATTACCAACAAGTTGCTGCAACTGGCGAACTCTTCTTTTTACGGGAGCTCGCGCGATGGCGTCAAGACGGTATCCAACGCGATCAAGCTGCTGGGCATGAACGCCATTCGTACGACGTGCAATGGCCTCGTATTTTTTAATGCCCTGAAAAACGAGAATCCGCACCTCAAGGACGCGCTGATCAGCTCGTTTACCAGCGCATTGATAGGCCGCCATTTCGCCACCCGCCTTCAGCGCCATGATCTGGCCGAGGAGGCGTTCATTTGCGGCATGTTTTACCGGCTGGGCAAGAGTCTCGCCATTTTCTATTTTCAGGAAGAGTCTCAGAAAATCCGGCAACTGGCCGACGGGCACGGAATGGATGAGGAAGCAGCTTCCACTCGCGTGCTCGGTATCAGCTACGGTGATCTTGGCGTGGCCGTGGCCGAACGCTGGAAATTTCCCGACACCATCCGGCATAGCCTTCAGTGTCTTGGCCCCGGCAAGCCGCCGAAACCCATCAAATTTGTCGATCTGCAACAGCAAATCGCGGCCTTTTCCAATGAGCTTTGTGAACTGGCTGCGAACACGCCCGCTGATCAAGGTTTGAGCCGGCTAACCGCATTTACCAACCGCTTTTCAGGGATCATTTTTGTGTCGCCAGTGGAACTGGTGCAGTTGCTCGACGCAGCTTTCAAGAAGATGCTGGCGTTTTCCCCGGTTCTGGGTCTTGAACTACCGGGCAGCCGATGGGTGGACGGCGTCGGTCAATTCCTCGCCGCCATGCAACCGCTGTTGGAGTCAGTGTCCGACGAAACTGAACCAGTCTAGCGATCTCGCAAGAATCGGTGGCAGCAACTTGCTATAGTCCCTGCTATTGCGCCGAATTCAGGGAAATCCACCCACACGTGAAGCACCTTCTGCTCGCTCTCGGGGCGACGTTTTTTCAGCAAACCTTTGTCGCGCTTGGCCGCTCGCTGCCCGCGGTGATCGCGCCCGCGATCATTCTCGACCTGCGCCTCGCGCCTGCCTGGATCGGCGTCTATTTTGGCCTCACCGCGCTTGCCGCGCTGGTTACTCAACTCGGTTGCGGCAGCTTCATCGTGCGTTACGGCGCGATGCGCATGAGCCAGATCGCGCTGGTGCTGCTCGCCATCGGCACCGCCATGACGACGCTGGGCACGCCGCTGATGCTGGTGTTGTCGGCCATCATCGCCGGTGGCGGCGGCGCGGTGTCTACACCGGCCAGCTCGCATCTGTTGGCGCGTTGCGCATCGCCGAAGTACTTGCCGCTGGTGTTCTCGCTCAAACAGACAGCGGTGCCGGCGGGACTGTTGCTCGCGGGCGCCTTCGCGCCTCAATTGACGGAATGGCAGGGCTGGCGCGCGACCATGCTCTATAGCGCGGCGGCGTGCGTGGCGTTCGCCGTGGTGCTGCAGCCGCTGTGCAAAATTTTCGATACCGACCGCGTGCCGACACGCAGCTTTCATTTTTCAGATTTTCGCACCACCCTGGCCACGGTACTCGCCACGCGTGAACTGCATGCCCTGTCCTTTGCCTGCCTTGCCTTCAACGGATTGCAGGCCGCCGTCACCGCGTATTTTGTGGTGTACCTGACCACCATCGGCTACACGCCGGTGGCGGCGGGATTTCTGTTCTCCGTGGCGGTGGCGGTCGCGGTGCCGGGCCGCATTCTGTGGGGCTGGCTCGGCAGCACGCATGTCACGCCGCGCCGCATGATGGCGGGGCTGGCGCTCGGCATGGCGGGCAGCGTCACCGCACTCGCCCTGTGCGGCGCGGGATGGCCCACATTCTTGGTCGGCCTGATCGCCTGCGTGTTGAGCGCCACAGCGCTATCGTGGCACGGCATACTGCTCGCCGAAACCGCGCGCGCGGCGCCCGAGGATATGCGCGGCGGTGTCACCGGCGGCGTGCTCTCGTTCGGCCAGGTTGGCGCGCTGGCGCTGCCGTTGATCTACTCCGGGCTGCTGGATGTCACCGGCAGCTACGGCATCGGGTTTATCGTTTGCGGTTTGCCGGCGTTGGTGGTCGGCGTGATGCTGTGGCGCACAGGCCCGGCGGCGACGCGCTAGTGGATGCGCGCTCCCGCGCCAGCAGCGATAACCCGCGCCCCACCGAGACAAACTCATCGCCGGCCACGATTTTCTCCGCGCCGAATCGCGTCTCGAAGCGCCGGCGTATCAGCGGCACGAACGAGGTCCCGCCGGTCATGAACACCACCGAGATATCCTCTGCCGTCATGCTCGCCCGTGTTAGCGCGTCGTCGCAGGCGGATTCGATGGCGGCGACATCCTTTGCAATCCAGCTTTCAAAATCCGCGCGCCGCACCGTGCTGCGCAGCGTGATCGGCGGGTAATCGAAAATCAGCTCGGCCTGCTCCGCGGTGGACAGCGCGGCTTTGCATTGATTGACCGCCTGGTACAGATGAACGCCCAGTTCCTGTTCGAGAAAAATCCGCAGCCTTGCGATTTTCTCGGGGCTGTCGCTGGTCAACTCCATCGTTTTTAATTCACGCAGCACGGCAGGGCGCTTCAAAAACGACAGTTGGTGCCAGTGTTCAAACTCGAAATATATCCACTTGGGCACTTCCAGCCATTTATCGCCCGGACGAAACCGGCTGCCCTTGCCCAATGCGGGCGCGATGACTTTATCGATGATGCGATAGTCCAGCGTGTCGCCGGCGATGCCCACGCCGGCGTGCGCCAACGCCTGTGTTTGTCCGCTGCGCGGATCGAATTTCACGATGGAAAAATCGCTGGTACCGCCGCCAAAATCCGCCACCAGCACTGTCGCCGGTTCCTGCAGCCGCCGCGCAAAAAAATACGCCGCCGCTTCCGGCTCAAGCCCGAATTGGATATGGGCGAAGCCCGCCGCCGCAAACGCGGCGCGCAGCCGGGACTCCGCCAGCGCATCATCGTCACCACCCGCGAATTTCACCGGACGACCCACAGTCACGCCACCCGACAGATGCGCCACGCCGCCGGGCCACTGCGCTGCCTCGACCAAACCGCGCAGGAAATCCGCGATGATTTGCTCCAGCGTGTATTCACGGCCATGTACCGTGGATTTGGAAAACGACTTGCTCGCCAGAAACGTCTTGACCGACTGAATCAGCCGCGCATCCTCACCGTGCCGCAGAAAAGCCTCAATCGCCGCCGGCCCGCAGAATACGCGCGTGGTGGTGCTCAGGTCATCACCCTCGTCATTCACATAGCAGAGTATCGTGCGGAAGGTCGATTGCGGCCCCTGTGCTGACGGGTATACCAGCGTACGGGTACTGCCGGCGTCATCGCACAGTGACACCACCGTATTGGTCGTGCCGAAATCGACACCGATATGAAGGGGCGCCATGTCAAACATGGCAGCCATGGCGCACCCGCGCGCGCGCGGAAATCAATCCGGCTGATACCCGGATATTTTCACTGCCAGCGCGAATTTTTCCAGATAAGCATGCAGGCGCGCGGAAGCATCCGCCGCGCTGGAGCCGTTGGCGACAAGGCCCGCGGTTGATAAACGAGTACGCACATCGGGCTGTTTGACGATCTGGCTCAGTTCGGCGCTCAAATATTCCGCGATCTGTTTGGGCGTGCCCGCGGGTACTGCGGCGGCCACCCAACCCTGCACGTCAAAACCCTTGAATCCCGACTCAGCGACCGTCGGCACATCGGGCGTGTCCGCCAGACGCGCCGCGCCCGTGACCGCGAGTATTTTGAGCTTGCCCGCATTCACCAGCGGACGCGTGCCGGCGACCGAATCCCACAGCACCTGCACACGGCCATTCACCACGTCGGGGTGCGCCGCCGGGCCGCCTTTGTACGGCACATGCAGCACGTCGATGCCCGCGCTGTTGGTGAGCAACGCGATGCCCAGATGCGCCAGCGTGCCCGCGCCGTAGGAGGCGAAACTCACTTTACCGGGCTGCTTCTTTGCGAGCGTC
>VFLF01000422.1 GCA_009885185.1 Nitrosomonadales bacterium
TCACCGGATTTAACTGGCTTGCGCGACAGCGTTTGCCGCAATTGATGCATTGCACATAGAGTCAATAGCTGTTTTTAGGATGATGGAAACGTCAATAGTCCGAATCTCCAACGGGTACGTTTACTCGGGCGTGTACCCGGCAATCTTTACCACCTCGGCCCATCGCGTGATCTCGCGCCGGATATGCTCCGCAAACGCTTCCGGAGCTACGCCGCCGGGTTCCGATCCTTCGGCCAGCAAGCGCTCCTGAAGCTCTCGTGTGCCGAGGATATTTTTGATTTCGGCATGCAGTGCGCGAACAATGGCCCGCGGCGTTCCCGCCGGTACCACCAGCCCTTGCCAGGATGTCACGTCAAATTGCGGAAGCCCGACTTCGGTCATCGTTGGCACCGCGCCGGCCGTTGCAATCCGCCGCTTCGAAGTAACGGCATGCGCCCGCAGCTTGCCGGTGCCAAGATACGGGATCGCGCCGGGCGGTTGCTGAAGGCTCATCTGCACTTGTCCCGCGATAAGATCGGTGAGCGCGGGTCCGGCTCCTTTGTAGGGAACATGAGTCACCTTGAGTCCGGTTTGCGAGAGAAACAGTTCCATCATCAGATGCGAGGCGCCGCCGGTGCCCGACGAGGCATAGTTGAGCTGTCCGGGCCGGGCCTTGGCCAGCGCGATCAGTTCGCCGTACGACGTTGCCGGAACCGCTGCTTGTGTTACCAGGAACATGGGTGAGATCGCCGTCATGGTCACGGGTGCGAAATCCTTGAGCGGATCATAAGGGAGTTTTCGGAACGTGCTGACGTTGGTCGCCAGCGTGCTGATGGTGCCGAAAAAAATGGTATGACCATCAGGGGCGGAGCGTGCCGCCATGGTGGCGGCGACATTGCCGCCGCCACCCCCGCGGTTATCCACTACCACTTGCTGGCCGAGGCGTTCGGACAATTTTGCGCTGATGGTACGGGCCATGATGTCAGTGGCGCCGCCGGGGGCGAATGGGACGATCGCGCGAATGGGGCGCGACGGAAAGCGTTCATTGGCAACTGATGTAGCGGTCATGCCGGCGGTTAAAAACGCCGCCAGCACGCAACAGGCCGCCCGGAGTGCGTCAGCGTTTGCCAATCTCTCCTTCCCGCGCCTTTTTATGTGTGCGCATCCATTTCCTTATTCCAACTGCGCGCCCGAATCTTTCACCACCTTCGCCCACTTCACCGTTTCGGCTTTGACGAATGCCGTCAGCTCGTCGCGCGTGGATGACCCCACGTCGAGTCCTTGCAGTGTGAGGCGTTCTTTCAAATCCGGCGAGTTCAGCGCCTTGACGGTCTCGGCGTTGAGGCGATCCAGAATGGGTTTGGGGGTTTGCGCCGGGGCGAACAGCGCATACCAGATCAGCACTTCGTAGCCCGGAATGCCGGCTTCCGCGATGGTCGGCACGTCGGGCAACTGCGAATTGCGTTTGGCGGTGGTGACGCCCAGCGCGCGCACGCGCCCGGCCTTGATATGCGGCAACAAGCCGGCAAGGCTGGAACACAGCGCCTGCACCTGTCCGCCGAGCACGTCGGCCAGCGCCGCGCCCGCGCCCTTGTATGGCACGTGAACCATGTTGATGCCCGCCATGCTTTTGATCAACTCCATCGACAGATGCGGCGCGCTGCCGATACCCGCCGAGCCGTAAGAGATTTTGCCGGGGCTGGCCTTGGCGTGAGCGATGAACTCCTTGAGGCTTTTCGCCGGCACGCTGGTGTGAACCACCAGCGCGTTGGGCACGGTGCCGACCATCGAGATGGCGGCGAAATCGCGAATGTGGTCATACGGCAGCTTTTTGTACAGCACCGGGTTGACCGCATTGGTGGTGATGGAGCCCACCAGCAGGGTGTAGCCATCCGGTGACGCCTTGGCCACCAGTTCGGTGCCAATCACGCCGCCGCCGCCACCGCGATTGTCGACCACGATTTGCTGGCCGAGCAGTTCGCCGAGCTTGGCGGAAACCAGACGGCCCACCGTATCGGTACCGCCGCCGGGTGCGAGCGGCACCACGGCGCGTATCGGGCGGTTGGGATATCCCTGTGCTTGTGCACTGGCGGAAGGGAAAGAGAAAGGTAGCGTGCCCGCCAGCAGCGCGGCGGCGATGATGCGTTGAGTAGTCTTCATATTAATCTCCTGGCTGCGTGGTGTTGCTTGTGATTGTATCGATTTCCCGCAAGTCATCCGGCGTGAGTTTCCAGTTCGAGGCTTTTACATTGGCTTCCAGTTGCTCTGGCCGCGTGGCGCCAGCGATCACGCACGCTACCACTGGCTGCGCGGCAAGCCAACTGAAAGCGAGTTCCAGTAGCGTGCGTCCGCGTTGCGCGCAGAACGCTTCCAGACCTTCAATGCGCGTCCAGTTGGCATCGGTCATGAACATTTCTTCATAGCGCTTGCCTTTGGTGAGGCGCGCACCTTCCGGCTTGGGCGCGGTTCGTTTATATTTGCCGGTGAGAAAACCGCTGGCGAGCGGGTAGTACGGCAGCAGCGACACGCCGTGCTTTTGCATGGCGGGAATCAACTCCCGCTCCGGTTCGCGCGCGAGCAGGCTGTATTCCACCTCGCAGGTGGTCAGCGGAGAATAACCGCGCGTACGCGCCGTCCATTGCATGTCCACCAGACGCCATGCGGCGACAGCGGAGATGCCGGCGTAACGAATCTTGCCCTGCTTGATGAGATCGTCGAACGCGCCCATGGTTTCTTCCAGCGGCACGGTGGTGTCGAAGCGGTGCAACTGGTAAATATCGATCCAGTCGGTTTTCAGGCGTTTCAAACTCGCTTCGACCGCGGACATCATGTAGCGGCGCGAGGCGCCTTTCATGGTGTCGGCCTCGTCCATCGCATTGCCGAACTTCGAGGCGATCACAATGTCCTTGCGCCGCGCGCCCAGAAACTGGCCGAGGCACGTTTCCGATCCACCCTTGTGGCCGTAAACATCGGCGGTGTCAAAAAACGTGATGCCCAGATCCAGCGCCTTGTGGATCACCGCGCGCGAGGCCTCGGTGTCGATGCGCAGACCGAAGTTGTTGCAGCCCAGCCCGACTGTCGAGACCTTGAGCGGTGTGTTGCCGATTTGCCGTTGCTGCATGATTAGTTTCCAGGGATTGATACGTGTTCACGCGTGAGTTGATCGAGCGCGGTGCAGCCCACCAGCGCCAGCACGCGGTCGATTTCATCGCGATAGATTTGCAACGCGCGCATCGCGCCCGCTTCGCCGGCTGCCGCCACGCCGTGCAGCGGCGCGCGGCCCAGCATCACCGCGTTCGCGCCCAGCGCCAGTGCTTTGACCACATCCGCGCCACGTCGAAATCCGCTATCGACAATGATGGTGATGCGTTTTCCCACGGCATCGACCACTTGGGGCAGCGTCAGGATAGGCACGGGCGCTGCATCCAGCACGCGTCCGCCGTGGTTGGAAATCACTACCGCGTCCGCGCCGCAATCGGCCGCCAGCACCGCGTCGGCGGGATGCTGGATGCCTTTGACGATCAGCTTGTGCGGCCACAGGCGGCGCAACTCGCGCACGTCGTCCCAGGTGATGTTCGGGCAGAAGTTGGATGAGCGGCCCATCGGCAGCGCGGTGATTTTGGTTTGCGTCTCGGCTGGAAAATTCTGATAACGCGGCGTGCCGGTGGTCATCATGTAGCGCAGCCACACGCCCGCGAGCCAGCGCGGATGGGCCAGCACGTCGAGCGTATTGCGCGTGGTGAACTTGAAGGGAATGGTCATGCCGTTACGCAGATTGTATTCACGCCCCGGCGCCACCGGCGTGTCCACGGTGAACACCAGCGCCTCGAAGCCGGCGTCCTTGGCGCGCGCGATCACCTGATGCGATAGCTTGCGCTCGGGCCACATATAAAACTGGAACCACAGGTTGCCGCCGGCTTCCTCGGCGACGCGTTCGAGTTTGGTCATGGAGCCCAAAGCCAGCGTGAACGGCACGCCGTGCGCTTTGGCGGCGCGCGCAATCGCGATCTCGCCTTCATACCATGCCAGTCCGGCGGAGCCTGTCGGCGCCACGATCACCGGCATTTTTTGGGTTTTGCCGAACAGCGTGATGTCCTGATGGCACACCGAGACATCGTTCAGCACGCGCGGCTTGAGTTTGATGCTTTCCATCGCCGCGCGGTTGTCGCGCATGGCGATTTCGTCATCGTTGCCGCGATCCATGAACTCGAACAGGCCCTTGGGCAAACGGCGGCGCGCCGCCTCGCGTAGATCGGCGGTGTCGTAAAAACCCAGCGTGTCGTCGGTCATGCGGACTACCGGCTCAGCAGCCGGGTCAGCGCCGAGATGTCGCTCGCGTCACGCAGGCCGTGCAGGAGCTGGATGCTGTCTTCGATCTTTTGCGCGGGCAGTCCGGTGGGGGTTACCAGGGTGCGGTATTTGCCGTCCACGTCTTCCCATAAGATGCCGCGCACGCCTGAACCACGCGGCGCGTACACGATGCTGGTAAAACTGCGGCCATCCCTGGTGTTGATCGTGACCTGCGCGCCCTGATAATACTTGTCCGCATCCTTGGTGATCTGTTCGCCGGCTTTTACCTTGTCGATAAGCGCATGAATAACCGGATCAAGAAATTTTTTCTCGGAGGCATGCACCCACGAGAAATCGTGATCGGCCACCGCGGCGGCGGCAAAGTACGCGGGCGTGTGCGCCACGTCGACCAGATTCTTAGGATGCTTCGCCGGACCCGGCGGTGCGGTGCGCAGCCTTTTGTTGATGGGCCGCGTAATGATGATGCTTTCCACGTTGTCGGGCGTGACCTTGCCTTCGCGCGCGGCATTGGCCGCCGCTTCGCCAGTGGTGTGGTGCGGGTGGCCGCCGGGCACCAGCTTGATCGCCATGTCGGTGATCACATCCCACTCGCGGCCCCAGTCGCGCGTGACGGCATCGATGTTCTCGCCGCCGTAAATCTCGAAAAAACCTTTTTTGGTTTCAAAGATGGCTTCCTCGACAAGGTAGCCTTTTTGCGCGGCAAGCGCGGCGTTGATGCCCATCAGCGCCGCATTGCCGGCGAAGTACTCGCGCGCCTCGCTGGTGTCGGCGGCGGTGGCAAGCCCGGCGGTGGAGACGGCGGCCATGGCCAGTGTTTGCGCCATTTGCGCTTCGGTCAGTTTGAGCATGCAGGCCGACGCCACCGCCGCGCCAAAGGAGGCGATGACCGCGCCGTGAAATCCGCGATCACGATGCGCGGGCGCCACCGCATCCAGAATACGGCCGCCGGCTTCGTAGCCGAGCACCATGGCCCGCAGCACCTCCTTGCCGCTGGCGCCGGAGCGTTCGCCCAGCGCCAGTGCGGCGGCGGTGAGTTGCGTGCCGAAATGCACAATAGTGCGCAAATCGCTGTCGTCGGAGGCGGCGGCGTCACTGGTCAGCGCGTTGACGCGACAGGCGTTCGCCGCCGGAATTTTTGCGCCGCCGTCAAACCAGATCGACGCCTCCGGCGTGCCGCCTTGCTCGCGCGCGAGTTCGCGCACGATGCGCGAGGAGCGAATGTCGTGGCCCATGGCCGCGCTGGCGATAGTACTGGAGATCATCATCGCGGCGTGATCCACCGCGAGCGATGGCAAATCGTTATAGGTGGTACGGACGAGGTGCTGCGCGAGGGATGCGGCGATAGTCATGCGACGGGTGCTCCGGTAGGCAAGGGGAAGGTAAAGTGTAACGTGATTGCGCGCCTGGTTGAATAATGCCGATGTGTCACGTATTGTTGTCTCTCCCCTGCGAATACCATAATCACAATGCGAAACGCTCATGGCCTGACATTTTTGTCGTTGCATCCGGTGATCGGTGCCGAATGCGCTGGCGTGGATATCAGCCAGCCGATTTCGCTGGACATCGCCGAGGTGATTCACGACGGCATGGATCGTTTTGGCGTGCTGGTGTTCCGGCAGGGCAAGCCGCTCACCACCGAGGAACAGTTGCGCTTTGCTCGCAGCCTCGGCGAACTCGAAGGGCTGTACACCAGAATAGAAGCCGAGCAGGGCATGCGGCTGGAAACGCCGCTGCTGTCGGATATCTCCAACCTTGCGCCGGGCAATACGCTGCTGCCGCCGGAGGATCGCAAGCGTCTTTTTAATCTGGGCAACCGACTGTGGCACAGTGACAGCAGCTACAAAAAAATCCCCGCCAAGTATTCGGCGCTGTGCGCGCACGTGATTCCACCGGCGGGCGGCAACACCGAATTTGCCGACATGCGCGCGGCGTGGGACATGCTCGATGTGTCGATCAAAGATCAGATTAAGAACCTCGTGGCCGAGCACAGCCGGATTTTCTCGAAGGGTACGCTGGGGTTTCAGTTTACTGAGAAAGAGTTGCACGACTTCGCGCCGGTTCGCCAGCCGCTGGTGCGCACGCATCCGCGCACCGGGCGGCATTCGCTGTATTTGTCATCACACGCCGGGCGCATTGTCGGTATGCCGCAGGTGGAGGCGCTGATGCTGCTGCGCGAGCTCACCGAGCACGCGACGCAGCGCGAGTTTGTCTACAGCCACCGCTGGCGCGTGGGCGATTTGGTGATGTGGGACAATCGCGTCACCATGCATCGCGCGCGGCCGTACAACGA
>VFLF01000458.1 GCA_009885185.1 Nitrosomonadales bacterium
CGCGCATGCTGCCGTGGCCGCTTTGGCTGCGGAAGGGCGTATGAACAGTAAGGATGTTGCGCGGGCGATCAAGCAGTACAAGATTGATCCGGAGAAGGGGAATCCGGTCGGGGCGTAGTCACGCGACAAATGATTGCAGCGAGGAAAAGGGAATGGCAATCGAACAATGTCCCGTCTGCCGCTTGGCGCAATTCAAGCTTATCGGCGAGTCGGATAACGGAAACAAACTACACATAGATTGCGCAATTTGCGGAAGATATGTCATAGGGAAGATGGCTGCATTTAGGTTGAAGTCAATGGCGAAGCCTGACTTCAGAATTTCAGCCTGGATACGTCGAGCCAATCTTAGGCATCCCGAACAAGAAGTTGTAATTGTCCAGAACGAACTCGAAGACATTCTTGCCAGTCTTCCGAGCATAGACGTAGGCGATAGGCCGACTGCCTTGTTGGAGGCCATTGCCATTCAAACTACCGTCCCCGGTCAAGCTGTAACTGCCATTTCTGCGGCGGATTTTCCATGGGCGTCGGCATCGAACAGCGATGAGTTCGAATTTCATTTGGCGGCTCTCGAGGAAGGCGGGTTGGTATCGGTACAGCGCAATATGGCCGCCGAATCAAAAGTTGTGGTTACACACGCAGGCTGGCAGCTGCTTCGGTCAAAAACGGTTGCAAGTTCTCCAACTGCTTTCGTCGCAATGTCATTCTCAGAGGACCTCCTTCCAATTTGGTCGAATGGAATTAGGCAAGGAATCCTCGCAGCGGGGTATGACCCTCGGCGGGTTGATACGCAGCCGCACATCGAACGAATCGATCTGAAGATGTTGGGCGACATTCGTGCGGCGAGGTTCATTGTCGCGGACGTAACTCAACAGAAGCAGGGTGTGTATTTCGAAGCAGGATTTGCGCTAGCGCTGGGACGGCCCGTTATCTGGACAGTGCGAAAGGATGAGATCGATTCAGTTCATTTCGATACGCGTCAATTTGTACATATTCTTTGGACCGATGCTGGCGACTTTAAGGAACAACTCACAGGTGTAATTCGTGGAGTTATCGGGCAAGGTCCGCTAAATGTGTAGGTAATAACCTCCCATCTGCAAGCCAAGCGTCCAATCTGCTCAAGAAATCGTGTGCGCGTAGTGTGGACGCCATACGCAAGAAACCTGGAAATCGCCAATTGAGCAGCCTGAGTCGATACCGATGTTCCACACCCAAGGATCAGTGTGCTGACAATTAGAATCATATTGTTGCTTTCAATCGCAGCGTGCATTGGCTGGTACCTATCACTTCCCGGATATGAGCCAGTTATTGTTGCGATGACGTCGATTGTTGCGTTGATTGGGACGTTTTACGGAAGTTATCGACGCCAAATGGCACCAACGCAGCAACAGTCCGTCGCGAAAAATGCGCTAGGAATCCAGGCGGGCAGAGATGTTTCGATCGGAAGCATCAATGGCACAGACGAGCGCAAGGATGATTAAGGACCAAGACCAAATTGTCGGTGAGGGAGGGCTTGCTGTGCAGGCCGGAGGCAACGTAACAGTCACGGCTGTTGGGCTTACCTTGGCGGAAGCAAGAACTGTTGCGATGGATGTTGCCAAGGCAACATTTTATGAGCTCTCTGGTGCTGCCAAGGAAACCGCAGCCGCGCGAGTCGAGGAGATCACAGAGCGGGTGTTGGCAAAGCTATTGAAAGACTACCCTGAGGGACTTCAGAAAGCGATTGACCCTGATTTTCAGTACGCCTTGTTTTCTGTACAGAAGGAGTTTGCGCGCAATGGTGACAAGGATTTGGGGGATCTGCTCGTCGATTTGTTGGTTGACAGAAGCAAACAAGACCAGCGAGATATTCTCCAGATTGTTCTGAACGAATCCATCAACACAGCCCCAAAACTGACTGAGCAACACTTGGCCGCGTTGGCTGTTATTTTTCTACTTAGATACACAAGAAATAACGGCGTTGGCAATCACGACTTGTTCGGCAAGTACCTTGACGAGCACGTTAAGCCTTTCGCATCTAAACTTCCGCGAAGTAACGCAGCGTACCAGCATCTGGACTTTACAGGCTGCGGATCAATATCTATTTCTTCTGCGATCCTTGAGTCGATCCTGGGATCTACGTATCAAGGTCAATTTTTGAATGGCTTCGAAAGTGCCGAGATTGAATCAAAGGGGATTTCAATTGGGCGAGATGCCCGTTTTTTTATACCGTGCTTGAACGACGCTACAAAAACTCAAGTTAGGGCGAATAGCCAATCTGGACTTGAGGAGCTGTTCGACACCTACAATATCAAGGAAGAGGATCGCGGAAAGATACTGGAGTTATTTAACGTAGCTAAGTTTGGTGACGATGAGATACGAGAGAAGGTAATTGAAATCCGCCCGTACATGAAAGAGGTATTTGACTGCTGGTCCAGCACTCCGATGAAGAATTTCACGTTGACCAGCGTTGGAATGGCAATCGGGCATGCAAACATAAAGCGTTTGGTAGGCGAGTTCGCAAGTCTTGCGATTTGGATAAATTAGCCGCAGAACACGAGGCGTACATTGCTAGCCAATAGGGGCTTCTCTAACTCGCCATTACCGAGCCGCAGCCGCGGAAGCTGTGCGTTGCCAAGACCGGTATAGTGAGCGCGCTCAAATGACTGGTGTCGATTCCGTCCGCACTAGAATTGTGGTTTGCTCTTTACCCATCGGCGGCGAATAACGTCGTGATCATCTGTCTTGAATTCCACGCGAAGCACTCGATGAACTTTGAGCGATGAGAGATCCACGCGCAGCGTTGAATGTCGTCCATCCCGGTCTAAGTGGGTCGAAAAAAATCCCTCGAAATCAAATAACGGACGACGGTGCTTCTTCTTGTGAACTCGACGAGGGACTTCTTCTGTCACTTCATAGGATACCTCCCAGCAATCTTCGTACATCTGTCCCGTGGATGCAGAGACTGTTGTGCCCTCTGGTAGTTCCATCGGCTCGATGCGCGCCGCCTTGTGAAAGAGAACAACATTCATGGAATTGTCGCGAGCTTGCACTGATGGAAAGACTATTCCATCGAATGGTGGCTCGTTTTCGGAAGCAAGAAAGTCGGCGATGGCCTGAGTTGGCAAGTAGTTAAATGCCTCATCGTCGGGCATTATTGGCTTTGCAATTCGTGCGCCAAGCGAGCGGAGAAATGCTGCGCGCTCTAGCCTGTTTGCAATTTCGGGGTCAAAAATGCTGCCCGTTTCTCGCACATCTCCGAGTGCCGTCAGGTCGAGAAGCTTTACTGGTCGGATAATCGTGAACGCTGCGGTCGCGACCTGACTTCCTACCGGAGGGCGTACTTCTGCGATCGCGGTAGTTGGTAACGTGGCACCGTAAAATACCGAAATTCCGTGAGCATTCATTCGGCCCGCAGTCGCATTGAGCGAAGATGGGGGCCCGAGATGAAGATCTGGGCGACAAAGGGCGACCTCAAGCCGCTCATCGGATTGGAATACGCGTGCACGAAATAGGACGCCGAGCGAGGAATCGGGGCCGCCCTCGACAACAAGTGGGCGTCCGTCAATGGCCTTCATCGAGTCTATCCCGCCGAAGACCGATGCGAGATGGACCGTAGCCGATCGATTGAAGTGACGTGCCTCAGTCTTGATCGACTTTTCAAATTCCGCCCAGGCTTCTCGCCACCTGCTTTCGTCCGTTTCTCGTTTCTCGTAGTAGCTTTCAGAGTCGAATTCGCTTTCCTCGAATGGAGCGCTGGGGTCGTAATCGGAATGTTCATGTTCGAGAATCGCCTGCACATCCAAAGCAGCGCCAGAAGGAATGTCTGCGGCATTCTCAATGGCCTCGACGACGGGCAGTCCGTCCCGCTCCCAATCGTAGGTCGACTCTCGATCAGAGATCATTGATCGCTGTAACGAAGTCGGCTGATCCGACGTTCTGCGAAAGTGCTGATCGAACGCGACACATACTCGCTCGGCAAGCTCGTTCACCGAAATGGCTTTCAGTTGTCTTGTGCAGTAAGTGCATCGATGACGGCGACCACTCTTTCGAATCTCTTCGCTAAGAAACGCCTCGCCAACGCACTCATGGCATATCCACTTGCTTTTGCCTAGCGCTGCGTTACTGATTCTAGTCATCGACGAAGCTCTGAAACTCAATCTTGTCCTTGGGTCGATGCTTCGGCTGTCCCTTGGTGTTCAGCTTCGCCAATCCTAGAATGACAACCGGTTGTCCCCAACGGGGCCTCACGATGTCCTCCATCATCTCCGGGGGTACGACCACCGTTGCGACCCTCTTTCCCCGTTCTCCCTCAAGGGCAACTTCGTGTCGGCCGCCGATGTCATTCGCGAATTTGAGAACGCCCTCGACTCGAACCTCGACTAAACGATCTGAACGCATGCTGTGTAATTCGACAGAGTTCCTGGCGCGAGTAACAGACACACTCCTCCTGCCGGAAATGAGATTCGCGTCAAGCCGGACAATCGTGATCCGCTCTCCGTCAGGCAGGATATCGCGCGCGAGCGCCAAAAAGTTTGCGTAATAGTGTTCGTCGGCGATTCTGTCCTTCAAGCGCTCAGCATCGCCGCTTTGAATGAGTTCGAAGCAACTTACGAGTTCTGCAAGGGCCTTGTCTGCCATGGAAAACACCGGTAACTCAGGCGCTTCAACCGATCCCAATCGGACATCAATTGCGAAGCTTCCGGCCATCGGGGCGCTAACATACTGGGTCACTGCTTGGTGTTTGCTAGGTCGTCCAATTGAATCCTCAAAGGGAAGGCCCGCAATTCGCTCGTAAGTTCTCTTTACCAGTCGCAAAATTGAATTCAGTTTCTGCTGAAATACATCGGTGCGAATTAGGCCGAACCCGACAGCGCTACCATCAAAAGCGACTCGAAGAGACTCAGATAGCAGTTTGACGCCATCTTCTGCTAGGGTCTGTTCATACGCAGCCTGCTTGATAATTTGTCGAAATTCCGTAGCCAGCTCCTCGGGGCAATTTCCGGCCAGTCCCTCGCTCGCCAATTGCTCGGCTGCGCGAAACTCGTGGGCGGACATCGCCAGTGTCGCAGCACTGCGGTAGAGGACGGACCGAGACGGTTCTTCGTCGCGCTTCTCGCGCATCAATTGAGCGGCACACTTCTCCAATTCGAAAGCTTCATGAAGAAGTCTTGCCCTGTCTTTCGACGCAGATTCTCGAATCAGCAGCGCCGCTTCGTATTTCGCCATACTCTGGCGATGCAATAAGGTTACGTCACTCATGCGTTTACGACCTCCGCGGCGGGCGAACTGAACTCAACCACCGCAACAAACCCAGCCAACCCACTCGCCGCGGACTTTCCGATCTGCTTTCGTTTAGCAACAACTCTTCCGCGGATCTGGCTCGGAGACTCGAGGATTCCTGAAACTTCGAGTCGACTCGTTCCTTGAAAAAGATCACCGGTCCAATTCGGCTCAGCCACGTAGTAATCGAATCCACCACCCTTGGCCGAGCGCTCTACCACCACCAACCCCGTCTGCTTTTGCAGCAACGCGATCGCGACCCCGCAGGCACCGAATTCCGTAGCTTCTTGAATATCGGCATACGAGCTCACCAGCTGAGACATCGGTACAGTCTGGGACCAATTCAGCGAGTATTTGGCGGATGCGAGTCCCTCTACGCTGATCACCGTGCCGGGCGCGTGCCCAAAGCGTGAAAAGCAAACGATGGCCGCTTCGGCCAAGGCAGTCCCGAATGCAGGCGTCAGGCCTGGCATTCCGGTAGTCAGCACAGTGAGGTCAAGGGTAGTCATAAAGGGCGTCTGATACTGCCAGAGTAACAGCGGGCGACGCCAGATGTTTCTGACCTTGCTACTGCAAGGTGTTGGCCTCACTTCGTATTTCGAGTCTATTCGTCGCGCTCCGCGCTCTTGTCATGGGGTGCCATGTCCGTTCGGACGGGTTTGGCGTCATTCGCGATCAGTACCTCAGCGCCGCAACCAACATCCTACACGTCATGAAGGCCAGAATGAACAAGCCCACAGGCCAAAAGGTCGCGCGCGTTTCGTGATTCCGCGCGTCGAGATACGCGGCGAAATGCAGCAGGCGCGATAGCACATAGCCATAAAGCAGTGCGCGCGCCAGCAATAGCGACGAACACTTACCGGCGCTGCAGTTCGGCGATCAGGCTCATGTCATCCGCCGCCCCGGAATTTGGTCAGATTGGCGCGGTACGCGTCCATGGATTCCTTCAGCCGCGGATCGTTCCAGACTGCGAGCCAATCGGGATCAGTGCTGATTTCCTCCGGAAGCTTCTGCCCCTCCGACGTGTTGAGCAATTTGTCGTAGCCGAACCACTGCACGCTCTCCAACGAAGCGCGAATCTCCGGCGCGGCGCGGTGCGGATCGTGCATGGCCACCAAATACAGCGTCGCCAGTCCGACGGCGCCTTTCACGCCGCCGACCTGCACCAAGGGCTTGCCCGCGCGCACCTCGGCAACGATCTCGGCCAGCTCCTGCTCGGCCTCGGCAAGGCGGCCCAGTGCGGCGACCAAGGGAATGCGCAACACGCGGCAGCGACGGAGTTCGTCCGGAGTGGCGGTAGTGCAGTTCGCATCATAGGTGCGCTGCGCATCCGTGGCGTTGCCAGCACGTAGTTGCATCATGAGCACGTTTCCCCAGATGGTGTTGGCGCCGATGGCCTTGCCGAGCGCCGCACCGCGCTGTGTGTACTGCAGCGCCTCGGTTAGACGGCCTTGCGAAGCC
>VFLF01000744.1 GCA_009885185.1 Nitrosomonadales bacterium
AACCCGGCGGAGGGGATTTATGAATAACGGACTATAGAAGTTTCGTGTCGTGGTGTGCGCTGTCCTGATGGTTGCGGCTTTTCAGGCGCCTGTGAGCGCGCAGCAACCCGCGGCTGATGCCCCCGCGCCCGCAGTTGCGCCTGCGGCGGAAGCGCCCAAGCCCGCGGCGTCCAAGCCGATACCCAGCATCCAGCCGCTGCCGACGCTGGTGCCGGGCCGGGGTGATATCCCCAGCGCGGAGATCGGCAAGCGGCTTGCCAACGTGGCGCCGCCGCCGATGGGCGTGCCGGAAGACAAGTTGCCGAAGCTCACCGTGCCCAAGGGTTATAACGTCGAGGTGATCGCCCACGGCATCGGCAATGCACGCACACTGCGGATGGGCGACAAAGGCACGATCTTTGTATCCACCCGTTTGCTGGACAAGGTGTACGCGATTACCACCGACAAGAGCGGCAAGCGCGCGACCAAGGTGATCGCATCGGGCATGGATCGTCCCAATGGCCTGGCGTTTCACAAGGGTTCGTTGTATGTCGCCGAGGGCACGAAAATTTCGCGCTTCGATAACATCGAAGACAACCTCGACAATCCGCCCAAGCCCGTGGTGATCTACGACGATCTGCCGAACCATGCGTCGCACGGCTGGCGCTACATCGGCATCGGGCCGGACAACAAGCTCTACATCAACGTCGGCGCGCCGTGCAATATCTGCGAGCCGCCGCCGGGCTACGCGCAGATCCGCCGTATGAATCTCGACGGCAACGGTGTGGAAGTGGTCGCGGTGGGCGTGCGCAACTCGGTGGGTTTCGACTGGCACCCGGTGACCAAAGAGTTGTATTTCACCGAGCATGGCCGCGACTGGCTGTCGGAAGACCTGCCCGAGGACGAACTCAATCGCGTGACCAAATCGGGACAGCACTTCGGATTCCCGTATTGCCATAACGGCACCTTCACGGATCGTGAAACAGGTTGGGGTAAATCGTGCGCGGACTATGTGAATCCGGCTGCTTTGCTCGGCGCACACTCTTCGCCGCTGGGCATGCGTTTTTACACCGGCAATATGTTCCCCGGCTACAAGGGCACGATTTTCATGGCGCGTCATGGCTCGTGGAACAAGACCATAAAAACCGGCGGCGACATCTGGGTGGTGCGTTTGAACCCCAACGGCACGGTGAAATCGCAGGAAGTGTTCATGACCGGCTTCATGGTGAATAACAGCTACCTGGGCCGCCCGGTGGATGTGGAAGTGATGAAGGATGGCTCGATGTTGGTGTCGGATGACCACGCCGGCGCGGTGTATCGCGTGACGTATGGGGCGGCGAAGCGGTAGAGTAAACAAGCACTGATCTTCGCAAGCAACTTTATCAACTCCGTCATTCCCGCGAAAGCGGGAATCCATAAGCCGTCTCAAGCGGCACTGTGTTATGGATTCCCGCTTTCGCGGGAATGACGGGGAGTGTTTTGCGTTCTATTCCGACAGTGTTCGGCTTCCCTAGATAAATACAGCCCAATGACACAACGACGAAACTTCTTCGCGCGCACCGGTATTGTGGTTGCCGCGTTATGGGTGTGCGTCTCCACCGTCACCGCCCAAACCGTACAGGAGCGTCTCGCCACCTGTCTCGCCTGTCACGGCGAGACTGGCCAGTCGAACATACCGCTGACGCCATCGCTCGGCGGACAGCCGGCGTTTTTTTTGAGCATCCAGATATTCATGTTCCGCGACAAGATTCGCCAGGTGCCGCTGATGAATCAGATGACGCAGGGCATCAGCAACAACGATCTCAATGCGCTGGCAGCGGCAATTTCCAAAC
The DNA here is from genome assembly GCA_009885185.1 of Nitrosomonadales bacterium. The sequence goes on from VFLF01000744.1 coordinate 1,812, forward strand.
TGCCGCCGCCGCGTCCGCCTGAGGGCGCGCCCGACGCCGCGCGCATGGATGCGGCGCGCACGCTGTCCGAGCAAAACCGCTGCAACATCTGTCACGGCGCGAATTACGCCGGTGGTGAAAACGTGCCGCGCATCGCCGCGCAACGTGAAGACTATCTGTTGAAGACGCTACGCGAATACAAAGCCAACACGCGTCGCGGCTACGATGCCGCGATGTCGGATGTGCTGCACTCGGTGAGCGACGAGCAGGTGGCCGATCTGGCTTATTTCCTGGCGCGGCTAAAATGAGTAATTTAATGTAAATATTTGTTTTTAAACAATATTTTGTGATTTTCATCAGGAAAAGGCAGGGCTTGCGCCCTGCCTTTTTGCTTCATGCGCGTCGCCGCGTTCAGGTCTTGGCCGTTATTTTGGCTTTCGGCTTCACGTTGGACGTGCGCTTGGGATCGGCTTTGGTGGCCGGCGCGGCGGGCGTGGCTTTCGTGGTTTCCGCTTTCGCGCGCTCGGTTTTCAGCCGTTCGACGCGCTCACGGATTTCCGTTTTTTGTTCCGCCGTCAATTCCTCTTTTTTCTTCACTGCATCTGCTGCAAAGCCGGAGGCGGCGCCGAGCGCGAACGTGGATGCTACAAGGGCAAGTAACAGTTTGTTCATGATGACTCCTCGTTGGGGGTTAACTCAATTGGCCTCCGGAGACCGTGAGTCAATAACGAGGGGTTGCAGTGACTGTTGACTGCCGTGTCAAAATAAAAAGCGTGGTGCTGGTGCAACTAATGTACGGCGGTAAAGTCAAACCGGCCCGCCCGGGGTGCGCGTTGTTGCTCTCCGGGTGCTAATCCGCCCGCGCTCCCGACGCCTTGATAACCTTCGCGTATTTGTCGATCTCGCGCCTCAGGTAAGCGCCGAATTCATCGGGCGTGCTGCCGAGCGGTTCGGAACCGTCTTTTTCCATCAGCGAGCGCACGTCGCGGTCTTGCAGCACTTTGGTCATCTCCGCGTGGTAACGCGTGATGATGTCGCGCGGCGTGTTGGCGGGGAAGAACATGCCGTACCAGTTGTCCATCTCGAAACCTTTTAAGGTTTCGTCCATCGTCGGCAGATCGCGCATGATCGCCGCGCGCTTTAGCGTGGTCACCGCCAGGCCGCGCATTTTGCCGCTGCGCACATGCGGCATCGCCGGTGGCATGGTGGTGAAAATCAAATCGATTTCCCCGCC
>VFLF01000634.1 GCA_009885185.1 Nitrosomonadales bacterium
GGGAAGGCCGCAAAAGGAAAAAGCAACAACAAAAATTGGTCGGGGTGAGAGGGTTCGAACCTCCGACTCCTGCGTCCCGAACGCAGTACTCTACCAGGCTGAGCTACACCCCGAATGAAGGCAACCGGCAACATCCTGCAACGTGTCCGCCGCCCCCAGAAAAAAACACGCGGCAAGCCGCGTTTGTAACTTTTTGAGATTAGCCAATCACTTTAGCCAATTACGCCCACACAAACTTCCATTCAACTAATAACTTCGCGTGACCGAGAAGTCGGCTAATTGTAACAGAAATTCACGCTGCCTGGTGTCCGCCAGTCCCGTCAATTCGGCACGCGCCAGCGTCGCTTCCGTCCCCGCGCGATCCCGCGCGTAGTCCAGCGCGCCGGTCTCGCGGATGGCCTCCAGCACGACCGGCAATTCATCCAGACCGCCAGCCTCTATCGCGCGACGCACGGCAGCCACTTGTGCTGGCGTACCTTTCCTCATCGCGTATATCAACGGCAATGTCGGCTTGCCCTCCGCCAAGTCATCACCGATGTTCTTGCCGATCACCGTGTGATCGCTGCTGTAGTCCAGCACGTCGTCGATCAATTGGAACGCCGTGCCCAGATGCGCGCCGTAGCGCGCCATGGCGGCTTCCGCCTGCACCGGCGCCCCGCCAAGCAACGCGCCAATGCGGGTGGCTGCTTCGAATAACTTCGCCGTCTTGCAGCGTATCACCTGCAGGTAGCCGTCTTCCTCGATATCGGGATTGCGACAGTTCATCAGTTGCAACACCTCGCCTTCGGCGATGATGTTGGTGGCCTCGGCCAGCACCTCAAGTATGCGCATATCGCCCGCCTGGACCATCATCTGAAAGGCGCGCGAATACACAAAATCACCCACCAGCACGCTTGCGGCGTTGCCGAACAGGGAATTGGCCGTGGCCTGACCACGGCGCAACGCGGACTCGTCCACTACGTCGTCATGCAGCAAAGTGGCGGTGTGGATGAATTCGATCACCGCGGCAAGTTCATGATGGCGCGTGCCTGAATAGCCAAATGCACCGGCAGACAGCACCACCAGCGCCGGCCGCAGTCGCTTGCCACCGCCACCAATGATGTATTCGGCGACCTGCCGGATCAGAGGCACGTCGGAATGCAGACGGGAACGTATGACGCCGTCTATCGCCTGCATATCCGCAGCGATAAACTCGCGGATGGCTTCTATGGACACGCTATGAACACACTATGAAAACACATGGATATGAAGGAGCCGAAAAGAGCGCGCATGATACCGCAAGCTCACCCGCGCCGCGCGAAACCCGGGTAACGGCAAGCACCCGGAAACTCGCCAAAAAGAGGCCGCCACCCCAATTCCGCCGGAATCCAGTTACTTACTTTTGACTAACTGACTGTTTTTTTGTAGAATGCTTGGTTTTCCGAAGTCGGCTTGTCTCTGCCGTTTTTTGGCGTGGCGGTGGGCTTGTAATTCACCCAGAACGGGGTCTCATCATGTATGCGGTTGTAAAAACAGGCGGTAAGCAATATCGGGTCAGTGGCGGCCAAAAAGTCAAGGTAGAACAACTACTTGCCGACGTTGGCGCAGAGATAGTTCTCGACCAAGTGCTGGCTGTCGGCGAAGGCGAGGCCGTCAAATTGGGCAAACCGCTGGTGGCGGGCGCGTCCGTCAAGGCCAAAGTGCTGGCACATGGCCGTGGCGATAAGGTGCATATTTTCAAAATGCGCCGCCGCAAGCACTATCGCAAACAGCAAGGTCATCGGCAGAACTACACCGAGATCGAAATTCTCGGCATCACCGAATAAGGACATACCATGGCACATAAAAAAGCTGGCGGCAGCTCACGTAACGGTCGCGACTCCGAGTCAAAACGTCTGGGCGTTAAAGCCTTCGGCGGCGAACTCATTCCCGCCGGCAGCATCATCGTGCGCCAGCGCGGCACGCGCATGCATCCCGGTGAAAACGTCGGCATCGGCCGCGATCACACGCTGTTCGCCAAAGTCGACGGCCACGTGCAGTTCGCACACAAGGGCCCGCAACAGCGTCAGACCGTGAGCGTCGTTCCTGCCTGATCATTAGTTGGTAGTGCTGAAAAGGCCCTGTTGAACGACAGGGCTTTTTTATTTGGGGAATCCCATGAAATTTATTGATGAAGCGCGGATTGAAGTGCATGCCGGCAAAGTATTGTTCGGGGTCAAGGGCCCGATGAGCAAGAAGACGGTAAGCGTGGTGCCGGCCTGAAGA
>VFLF01000356.1 GCA_009885185.1 Nitrosomonadales bacterium
CCCGAAAACGCGCACCGTCGAAGGCCAGAATCGAGCCACCGCCCGCCGCCACCGTGTGGATGCTCATCATGGGCGCGCGCATGCGCACGCCCGCCACCAGCGTATCGAAGGCACGCTCATACTCGCCGGCGAAATGCGACACATCGGTGGACGTGCCGCCCATGTCAAAGCCGATGATGCGGTCAAAGCCGGCGGCCTGCGCGGTGCGCGCCATGCCCACCACGCCACCGGCGGGGCCGGAGAGCACGCTGTCCTTGCCGTGAAAGCGCCGCGCGTCGGTCAGCCCGCCATTCGATTGCATGAACATCACGTTCACGCCGGGGAGTTCCCGGGTGACACGTTCCACGTAGCGGCGCAGTACCGGCGAGAGATACGCATCTGCCACCGTGGTGTCGCCGCGCGACACCAGCTTCATCAGCGGGCTGACTTCGTGCGATACCGATACTTGGGTGAACCCGCATTCGCGCGCAAGTTGCGCGAGTTGTTGCTCGTGTCGCGGATAGCGGTAGCCGTGCATCAAGACAATCGCGCACGCGCGCAGGCCCTGCGCGTAAGCGGCCTCAATCTCACGCCGCGCCTGCGCCAGATCGAGCGGCGTCAACAACTCGCCGCGCGCCCCGACTCGTTCATCGATTTCATGCACCGCGCGATAGAGCATCTCCGGCAGCACGATATGCCGGTCAAAAATACGCGGCCGATTCTGATAGCCGATACGCAGCGCATCACAAAAGCCGCGCGTGATGAACAACGCAGCAGGCTCGCCCTTGCGTTCCAGCAGCGCATTGGTGGCAATAGTGGTGCCCATCTTCACCGCCGCGATGCGTTCGGCGGGAATCGGCGCATCGTGCGTCACACCCAGCAAATCACGGATACCTGCGAGCGCTGCATCCGCATATTGCCCGGCGTTCTCCGACAGCAGCTTGTGCGTCACCAGCGTGCCGTCAGGTCGGCAGCCGACGATATCGGTGAAGGTGCCGCCGCGGTCGATCCAGAATTGCCAGCGGTTCGATTTGGAGTGTGCAATCATCACTTTATTCTACGCACTCAGTGATTGACCGTGCATTCCAAATTGACCGCACCCAGCACGCTGTTCAACTCGGCACTCAACAAGGCCTGTTCCGCCGCGCCAAAAGGTTTGCAGGTCAGTAACTCAACGATGGCGTAGCCGTGCTCCGGCCAGCTATGAACGGCAATGTGTGATTCACTGAGCAGCAGAACGCCCGTCACGCCACACGGCTCAAACTGATGAAATTTTTCGTCCAGAACGCGCAGATTTAATCGAGCGGAAATAGTGCGCAGCAACTCGCGCCACAGCGCGAGATCGCCGGCGGTGTCGGCGTGGATTCCATGAATTTTGATGAATACATTGCTGACTGTCGGCAGTCGCATTAGTGTCGCTCCAGCAGGCGTTTTTCACGCTGATAGGCGTGCAGTATCACGGCATTGTAAAAGGTGCTGACCGCATAGTCGCGATTTTCCGGCTGGAGATCTGCATCCAGTGCAAAAAGCTGCTGGGCGCGTTCGGAATCCAGGTAACGGGTGGGGACGGTGATGTTCAGACGGGATATGTTCAGTGGGTGATGGGCCGCGACCACAAATCCCCAGTTGCCGAATGACGGCACCTTGGCTTGATACGGTACCGCCGCCAGCGCCGCGCTTTTGATCGTAGCGTGTATCGTCCAGAAGCTTTGATGAAACGCATATGGCGATGTCGCCTGCGCCGCCATCACGCCATCTTTCGCCAGACGGCGCTGCACTAGACGATAAAACTCGCGGGAATACAGCTTCGCCAGCACTTCGCTGGAGGGATCGGGCAGGTCGATGACAATCACGTCGAACAATTGGCTGCCCTTGCCCAGATATTGCAGGGCATCCTGATTGACGATCTTTACTTTAGCGTGTGTCAGGCTGGATTGATTCAGCCGGGTCAAATGGGGCAGGGTGGACGCGGTGTCCGTCATGTCGCGGTCGATATCCACCACCGTAATCGACGTGACCTGCGGATACTTCAGCAATTCGCGCACACTCAATCCATCGCCGCCGCCCAGCACCAGCACCGATTCGGCGGTGCGGGCAAGCCCCATGGGCACATGCACCAATGCCTCGTGGTAACGGTGCTCATCCACGCTGCTGAACTGCAAATGCCCATTCAGGTAAAGCCGCACATCGTCCTCGAACTGCGTGACGACGATCTTCTGATAGGGGCTTTGGCGGCTGAATACAATCGCATCGCCGTACAAACGGTTTTCCAGCGCGTTCGTCATGGCGCCGGCGCTCATCAGGCCTGCCAGCATGACCGTTGTGCCCACTGCAAGCGCCGGCAATACCAGTACCTGGCGCATCGCAACCGTGCGCCGAAACAACAAGAACAGCATGATGGCGATCACCATGTTGGCAAGGCCGGCCAGATAGGCGGTGGGCATGATGCCCAGCCACGGCAACAGCAGCAGCGGAAACAGCAGCGATGCCAGCAGCGCGCCCAGATAGTCCAGTGACAGAATGCGCGATACCAGCACCACGGTTTGCTGGCTGCGCTCGAACATGCGCAGCAGCAGCGGGATTTCAGCACCCACCAGCACGCCGATAACCACCACCAGCGAGGCAAACACCGCATAGATCAGCGGCGTCAATACGTAGGCCACATACAGAATCAATACACTGTTGCCGCCCAACAGTGCCAACAGGCTTTCGATGAGGATGAATTTTTCCTCGGGCGGGCCGTTCAGGTGGGGCGCGATAAAAGAGCCGATGCCCATGCCGAACAAAAACAAACCGATGGTAAGCGAAAATTGCAGGACACTGTCGCCCAGAAGGTAGGAGGACATTGCGCCGAGCAACAGCTCGTAGATAATGCCGCCGATCGCGACCACGACCGCAGTGAGAAAAATACCGCACTTCCTGGCGGTATCAGGCTGCATGCGGGCTGCCGGGAGGTGATGTCATGGCAGATAAATGCTAACACGGGCTTTGCATTGACAACGCAAGCACCCGCCTCTCAAAATGCGCGCAGTCCCTTTTGTTGTCATTGGTATTCCATACGGAGTAGAGATGAAAAACCTGATGCTGGCACTGCTGTACATCTGTTGCGCGACCCTCGCGCACGCTCAGACGCGTTGGGACATGCCCACGCCTTACAGCGACGGGGAGTTTCACACCGTCAACGTCAAGCTGTTCGCGGCAGACGTGCGCGCGGCCACCAATAATCAGCTCGATATCACTGTGCACAGCAACGGTTCGCTGATCAAACACCCTGACATGCTGCGTGCGGTGTCGACCGGGCAGGTCAATCTGGCGGAGCTGTTGCTGGGCCAGTTTGGCAATGAAGACCCGGTGTTCGCGGCGGACAACGTGCCGTTTGTCGCCATCGGTTACGACGCGGCGTGGAAGTTTTATCAGGCGCAAAAACCGCTGCTGGAGAAAAAGCTGCTGGCACGCGGCGCGCGGTTGCTGTATTCGGTGGCGTGGCCGGGGCAGGGCATCTACACCAAGACACCGCTAAAATCAGTGGCTGATTTGAAGGGGGTGAAGTTCCGCACCTACAGCCCGCAGACGGCACGGCTGGCGGAGCTTCTCGGCGCCAGCCCGACGGTGATTCAGGTGCCGGAGATCGCGCAGGCCTTTGCCACTGGCACGGTACACGCGATGATTACCTCGTCGGCCACCGGCACTTCCACCAAGGCGTGGGAGTTCGTGAAAAACTACTATCTCACCAATGCGTTTCACCCGAAGAATATCATCGCGGTGAACGAACGCGCGTTCCAGCGTTTGCCGGATGCGCAAAAGAAGGCGTTGCTGGAAGCCGCCGCCACGGCGGAGCAACGCGGCTGGGATTTATCCCGGCAGCGCGAGCAGGCGGCGAACAAGCTGCTGGCGGACAACGGCATGACAGTACACCTGCCGGACGCCGCCATGCGCGCGGCGTTCACCAAGGTGGGCGATACGATATTGGCCGAGTGGCAGAGATCGGCGGGCGCGGACGGCGAGGCTATCATCAGCGCGTTTCGCAAGAAGTGAATGCGTAAGGCGCTGGACAAACTCTACGCCGCCAGCGGCGTGGCTGCCGCCGTGTGCCTGGCGGGCATCTGCGTGTTGATGCTGGCGCAAGCCGTTGCGCGCGAAGCGGGCATGCTGATACGCGGCGCGGACGACATCACGGCTTGGCTATGCGCTGCTTCCGCTTTTCTCGCGCTGGGACATACATTTCGCCATGGCGAACTGATCCGCGTCGGACTATGGATCGAGCGGCTGGCGCCCGCCGCGCGCCGCCGCGCGGAAATCGTTTCGCTGTTCATCGCGTCGCTATGCGTGGGCTATATGGCCTGGGCCGTCACGCGCTTTGTGTTCGAAAGCTGGAAGTTCAACGAAGTGGCGCAGGGGCTGATCAAAATCCCGATCTGGATTCCGCAACTGAGTCTGGTGCTGGGCGTGTTGATTTTCCTGATCGCGGTCATCGACGAACTGGTGACGGTGCTGTGCGGCGAAAAACCGGCCTACCAACTCGCTGATGAAGCGCGGCGCAAGGCCGGCGATTTTTCGGAGATGCTGTGAGCACGCTTGAAATCGCCTCGATACTGCTGGCGTTGCTGTTGGTGCTGCTGATAGGCGGGGTGTGGATAGCACTGGCGCTGGCGGCAGTGGCGTGGACGGGCTTGCAGTTTTTCACCAGCACGCCGCCGGATGTGAACCTGTTTCAGTCGTTCTGGGGTTCCAGCGCATCGTGGACACTGGCGGCGCTGCCATTGTTTATCTGGATGGGCGAAATCTTGTATCGAACCAAGCTCTCTGAAGAAATGTTTAAAGGGCTGGCGCCGTGGCTCGGCTGGCTGCCGGGACGATTGATGCACGTCAATGTGCTGGCGTGCGGCATCTTCGGCACGGTGTCCGGTTCATCCGCGGCGACCTGCGCGACCATCGCCAAGGTGGCGCTGCCGGAATTGAAAGCGCGCGGCTACGACGAAAAAACTTGCCTTGGTTCGCTGTGCGGCGCGGGCACGCTGGGCATATTGCTGCCGCCGTCGATCATCATGGTGGTGTACGCAGTGGCGGCGGAGGTGTCGATCCTCAAGGTGTTTCTTGCGGGGATCATTCCGGGCGTGCTGCTGATGCTGCTGTTTTCGGGCTACATCATCGTGTGGGCATGGCGTAATCCATCAAAAATACCAATAGAAACAAATACTTACACATTTCACGAAAAGCTGTATTTGTCGCGGCACCTGATACCGTGCCTGTTGCTGATCATCTTCATCGTGTGGGTGATGGTGAAAGGCTGGGCGACGGCGACCGAAGCCGCAGCGTTCGGCGTAATCGGTTCGTTCGGCATAGCGGCGATGAGCGGGGGCTTGAACAAGCAATCGTTTTGCGACAGCCTGATGGGTGCCACGCGCTTATCGTGCATGATTTTGTTCATCTTGGGCGGTGCGGCTTTTTTGTCGTCGTGCATGGCGTTTACCGGCATTCCGCGCGTGCTCGCCGAATGGGTGGCGGCGATGAATCCGAATCCGTTTGCGCTGATTGCGATATTGGCGTTGATCTACATCATTCTCGGCACGGCTCTGGACGGCGTATCGATGATCGTGCTGACCACCTCGATTGTGCTGCCGATGGTGGAAAAAGCAGGCTTCGATCTGGTGTGGTTTGGCATTTTCATTGTGCTGCTGGTGGAGATTGCCGAGGTCACGCCGCCGCTGGGGTTTAATCTGTTCGTACTGCAAACCATGAGCGGCAGGGACAGCACCTATGTCGCGCGCGCATCGATCCCGTTTTTTTTCATGATGGTGCTGGCGATTGCGCTGATTACCGTGTTCCCGGTATTGGTCACATGGTTGCCGGAACTGGCGATGCGCAAATGACCCGAGTGCATCGCCTCGATATGGTTGACGCTGGCGAGCGGGATGCGGTTTAATGCGCCGTGCCTCGCAGGGCATCCTGCCGCGGCTCCGCAGCTTGAATTTCAGTCAGAAGTGATCTTATGACTCAGGAAGCATCCTTTCAATCCAGCAAAGGCCTGACCAAGGTAGGCAAGTACGACGTCATCAACACGCTGGGCGAAGGCGCCACCAGCACGGTCTATCTGTGCCGCGATTCTTTTGCCGATCGTGACGTGGCAGTCAAGGTGGTCGCACAAAGCGCGCTCAAAGATCTTGGCAGCGGCAAGCTGATGCAGCGTCTGTTCACCACCGAGGCATCTCTTGCGGGCAAATTGAATCACCCGCACATCGTACAAATTTACGATGCCGCGGCAGACGAGCATCACGCCTACATCGTGATGGAGTATGTCGAGGGCGGCACCTTGCGGCGCTTTACCAAGGTGGACAATCTGCTCGGCATCGGCGATGTGATCGAGGTTGTCTACAAGTGCGCGCGGGCGCTGGACTACGCGTCGCAGCAGGGCGTGATCCATCGCGACATCAAGCCCGCGAACATCATGCTGAAGGAAAACAACGACGTCAAAATCGCGGATTTCGGCTCCGCGGCAATCGCCAAGGCCGAAGCGACCATGATCGACGGCATCGGCACGCCGGCTTACATGTCGCCCGAGCAGCACATGAACAAACCGCTGAATCACCAGACCGATATCTACGCGCTGGGCATTGTGATGTTCCAGTTGCTGACAGGGCGCGCGCCGTTCAAGGCCGACAATATCGCCGGGCTGGCGTACCAAGTGCTGAACAGCAACCCGCCGCTGCCTTCGGAGTTCCGCCGTGAAGTGCCGCTGGAACTGGATATGATCGTGATACGCGCATTGCAGCGCGATGCCGACAAGCGTTATCTGACGTGGGCGCAGTTCATCGAGGAGCTCGCCAACATGATGGGCGGCTCCACGGCGATGCCAAAAAAGGGCGTGTTTGAGACAGAGCGCTTCAACACCTTGCGTAAGTTGGCGTTTTTTGAAAAGTTTGCCGATGTGGATTTGTGGGAGGTGCTGCGCTTTTCGGAATGGCTGACGGTCGCCAAGGATGAAGTTATCCTGAAGGAAGGCGATCCTGGTGATTTTTTCTGCGTGATGGTGAGCGGCGAGGCTCGCGTGACGCGCAAGCGCCGCCCGTTGGCCACGCTGAAGGGCGGTGAGTGCCTGGGTGAAATGGCGTGCCTCGGCAGCCCGGACAAATTGCGCACGGCGGATGTCACCGCGACGCAGGCCACGCAATTGGTCAAGATTTCCGTGGATACTTATCAAAAAGCATCGGATTCATGCCGCATTCGTTTTGAGCATGCCTTTTTGCGCGTGCTAGTCGAGCGCCTGATGCAGGCTAACGCCAGAATGGCGATGGTGTAGTGGATGGCGCAATCCGCTAACAGACAATGAATATGTCGTTGACCCGATGGCTGTGGCTGTGCGTGATGTGCGCATGGAGCCAGACAGCGCAATCTCAAACCGCGACCGGCTATCCGACCAAGCCGGTGCGTTTCGTGGTGGTGACCGCGCCCGGCGGCGGGCTGGACGTGGTGGGTCGCATCGTTGCCGACCGCCTGTCGCGCAGTGTGGGGCAAACTGTAATCGTGGAGAATCGCCCCGGCGCCGGCGGCAACATCGCCAGCGAGTATGTCGCGCGTGGTTCGAACGACGGCTACACGCTGCTGGAAACCACCACCAATCACAATCTCAACGCGTTCATCTACAAAAAGCCGGGCTACGATCCGCGCAAGGATTTTGTCGCGGTAGTGCAGTTGACCGAAGCGCCGTCGGTGGTGGTGGTTAATTCACAAAGCATGCTGCGCAGCCTGAAGGAACTAGTGGCTGCCGCACGCGCCGCACCCGGCAAGATGGTCTACGCCCACGGAGGCAACGGCCAGCCCACGCATGTGGCGATGGAAGCGTTCAAGAGTGTGGCCAAGCTGGATATCGCGCCCGTGCCGTATAAAGGCGGCGGCCCGGCGACACAGGATTTGCTGGCGAATCAGATTCCGCTCGCCATGTCGGCGCTGCCGGGCATGAGCCAGCATCTGCAAAGCGGCGCGCTGCGCGCGCTGGCGATTACCTCGGAAAAACGCTGGCCGATTTTGCCTGATGTGCCGAGCATCGCGGAGTCGGGTTATCCCGGTTACAAGCACATGACGTGGATTGGCCTGCTCGCGCCCACCGGCACGCCGCGCGACATCATCCTGCGCCTGAACAAGGAAGTGGCTGCGGTGCTGGCGCAACCGGAAGTGCGAAGCCGCATCATGACCATCGGTGCCGAACCCGTAGGCAAAAGCGCGACCGATTTCGAAGCGATGCTAAAAGCCGATTACGAGGCCACGCAAAAACTGGTGGCGCAAATCGGTTTGAAGGTGGACTGATAACTCACGCAGGATCGCGCGGCTACTGCGCGGCGTTACGGTTTTAATTGCCCCAGCTTCGCGCCGCTGTCTTTCAGCACTTTGGTCCAGTGCTCGGTGTTCTTGTTCAAGAACGCCGTGAACTCCGTCGGCGTGGAACCCACGGCCTCGGCGCCGACGATCAGCATGCGCTCCACGAGTTGCGGATCCTTGAGCGCCTTGACCAGTTCGAGATTAATTTTGTTGACGATTTCGGGCGGCGTTTTCAGCGGCACGTTCATGCCATACCAGCCATAGAGTTCGAAACCGGGAACCGTTTCGGCCACTGGCGGCACGCCGGGCAGCAGTTTGGTGGCCGTGCGATAGGTCACGCCGAGAGCGCGTATCCGACCGTTTTGCGTATAAGCAGCGAGTCCCGGCACTGCGGGGCAATACGCATGAATGTTGCCGCCGATAATGTCGTTGAACGCTGCCGCCGTATTGGCATAGGGCACGTGGGTCATCTTGAGTCCGGTCAGCACGTTCAATGACTCCATGCATAAGTGCGACGATCCCCAAGTGCCGCCGGAGCCGAATAAAAGTTGCCCGGGACGCGCTTTGGCGAAAGCAATCCATTCGGGGATGGATTTGACCGGCGAAGAACCCGCCACCACGATCGCAAACGGCGTGGTGCCCACCAGCGTCACCGGCGCCAATTCGCTGTGCAGCAAATATTTTTGATACATCAGCATGGAGATCAATTGCGTCATGGTGCTCAGAAACATGGTGTGGCCATCCGGCGCGGACTTGGCCAGCAATTCCACCGCGATCAGGCCGGTTGCACCAGGACGGTTATCCACAATGATGTTCTGCCCCCACGACTCTGCAAGCTTGGCGGAAAGCAGGCGTGCGATCACGTCGGGTGCGGAGCCGGGGCCGTTAGCAACGATCATGCGCACGGGGCGGCTGGGGTAATTTTGCGTTTGTGCGACGCTGTTGTTAACGGCAAGCGCGAGTGCCGCGCCCGCGAAAAAGATGTTTTTCTCTCTTGTCCCGCTCATGCCTGCTCCTCTCAGTTGCATTCGGCTATATTGCCGATCTGCGTTACGTGTCACATGGCGCCCCGAAGACCAATTGAACGTTCGACCGCATTCTTTCCACCGAGAGAGGCCAAACGCTGCCTGTCTCATCGTCTTCGCTGCCTCTAAAACCACTATTGAACAAGGGCGCTGCGATTGCAGCGAGTAACGTAATAATACAACCTTGGGCGCTACTGTACAAAGCCCTGGTCGGCATGAGTGTGCCCGATATGCGCTGAAATAAGCGGAGGCGGCCAGGCATAAACCCGCTGAATCGAGTGCCTTGACCTTTTATTTGCGCTTATGTGTGCCACCGCACGGTTGACGGAAGCTTTAAGGCGCACACTGCCAAGACGCTACGCCGCGAAGCGATCATCGTGGTTCATTCAGGAGATCACGATGAGTTATGAAAAAACCAGCGGAACGTCGCCATCAGGCGGCATGTCCGCAATCCGCCAATTCGGTCGAATTTCGTTATTCTTTGCCACCGCCGGATTTGCCTGTCCCAACGTGTTTTCCGAAGATCTCGATACGGTCAAACCCGACACCGAGACTAAAATCAAGATCGAGAAGCTCTAATCGGAGCAGCTTGACCGCATCCCTCGCCGGATATTCCGGCGAGCGTTGCGTTGGCTCCTCGCACCCTGTCACGCGCTGCCCAAGCCGCTGATTTTATATTGCGGCGTGCTGGTCCGTAGCCAACGAGGCGAAGGCCTTTCTCCGCCTATTACCAAGGCCACCACATGCATGCGCGACGGCGTTGCAGCCGCGCTGCGAGCCTGACTTCAAGATACAACAATCCGTGCTTTTAGCGCAGGTGCAACAACTTCGACGCGGCCATGAATGCATCGACCAAGGTATTTGCGATGGCGAGTTCAGCCAGCGCGCGATTGCGTTGCCGTTCCGGCAAACCAAGCTTCTCAATTCTCTTCGAAGTTGAGATTTTCTTATTCTGTAATGCGGCGTTCATGATTAGTATCCTCGTCTATGGTTATTGAAAAAATTCCAAATAGTAAAATATAGTCTTTTAAAAACATATACCTCACTTGATACCATTAACGTCTATATGAGAATAATGTTGCTAAGCAACAAATGAGTATTTTTGCGATAATGCATTAGTATTTTTTAACTGTAAACTTTCGTACCTCATCCGTCGGTAGGTTTGTCAGGAGGATTGCGGTTTGAACAAGTGAAGCAGTAGGTGGCGCAGTAACCAGTCCACGAATATGCCGCGGACAATCTCCGATTCGAGCAGTGTGCCAAAGCGTTTGCTTCGGTTGTGGCATTGAAGGATTTCGCCACCGGGCGTATGTCCCGATGCCACATTTGCACTTGATATTGCCGCTTGGGAGTTTCCGAATCGTCGCCACTCCACACTCCAGTAGTGACCGGCGTGTGAAGGAGAAGGGAAATTGAGATGCTGACTTGGGGCTAAGTCATTGATTTCATTGGCGCCCCGAAGACGAATCGAACGTCCGACCTGCCCCTTAGGAGGGGGCTGCTCTATCCACTGAGCTACCGGGGCGTGAGGGCGATTATACCGTCCCGCTCGTCATTTCCAGTTCCAGAAATCCTGCCGTTCTTTCATGAACGCCTGCGCCAGAACCATCTTGTGAACCTCGGATGCGCCATCGACCAGCCGTGCCTGCCGTGCGTAGCGGTACATCCATTCCAGCGGGGTGTCCTTGGAGTAGCCGCGTGCGCCGTTGAGTTGCAAGGCCGTGTCCACGGC
>VFLF01000790.1 GCA_009885185.1 Nitrosomonadales bacterium
ACACCGGAGCCCGCGCCAGGCAGGGTCATCAGCAAGTCGTAGGTTACGTCCGGTCGTCGCAAAAGATCCAGCAATGGATATTCGCGCTCCATCGCCTGACCCAGCACGCGTTGTGCGTCCGCCTCACTGACCACGCGCGGATTGACCCACGTGGATTTGAGCCGTTCCTGTTCGCGCGCAATGGCTTCGCGCTTGTGCTCGAACGCGGCCCAGCGCACATCATCCACCGCGCCGAGTTTGCGGCCGATTTCCGTCAAGCGCAAATCGGCATTGTCTTCGCGCAGCGACAGCCGGTATTCGGCGCGGCTGGTGAACATGCGATACGGCTCTGAAACGCCGCGCGTGATCAAGTCATCGACCAGCACGCCAAGATAGGCTTCATTGCGCTTGGGGCACCACGCCTCGCGCTCCTTCACGTGCAGCGCGGCATTTAGCCCAGCCAGCAAACCTTGCGCGGCGGCTTCTTCGTATCCCGTGGTTCCGTTGATTTGCCCGGCGAAAAACAAGCCGGCGATGGCCTTGGTTTCCAGCGAGCTTTTCAACCCGCGCGGATCGAAATAATCGTACTCGATCGCGTAGCCGGGCCGCGTGATGTGCGCGTTTTCAAGGCCCTTGATCGAGCGCACCAGCGCCAGTTGCACGTCATACGGCAGACTGGTGGAAATCCCGTTCGGGTAGAACTCGTGCGTAGTCAGGCCCTCGGGCTCGAGAAAAATCTGGTGTGCATTTTTATCGGCGAAGCGCGAGATCTTGTCTTCTATCGACGGACAATAGCGCGGGCCTATGCCTTCGATCACGCCCGTAAACAACGGCGAACGATCCAAGCCTGCACGGATTATGTCGTGCGTACCTTCGTGCGTGTGCGTGATCCAGCACGGCAGTTGCGTGGGGTGCTGCTCGCGTGACCCCATGAACGAAAACACCGGCGCGGGATCATCTCCCGGCTGTTCGGTCATCACCGAAAAATCAATACTGCGGCCATCAAGGCGCGGCGGCGTGCCCGTTTTAAGGCGCCCGACCGGCAGCTTCAACTCGCGCAACCGTTGCGCGAGCGTTAGCGCCGGCGGATCACCGGCGCGGCCCGCCTGATAATTTTCCAGTCCGACATGCACGCGGCCGGCGAGGAAGGTGCCCGCAGTCAAGACCACGGCCCGCGCTTTAAAACGCACGCCGATTTGCGTGATCACGCCAGTGACGCGATCGCCCTCAAGAATAAGATCATCCACCGCCTGCTGAAACACGCGCAGGGTCGGATGATTTTCAAGTCGTGAACGCATCGCCTTGCGATACAACACCCGGTCGGCCTGCGCGCGCGTCGCTCGAACGGCTGGCCCTTTGCGCGAGTTGAGGATGCGGAACTGTATACCAGCTTCGTCGGTGGCGGCAGCCATCGCACCGCCGAGCGCATCGACCTCCTTGACCAGGTGGCCCTTGCCGATGCCCCCGATGGAGGGGTTGCATGACATCTGCCCCAAGGTTTCAACGCTATGCGTGAGAAGCAGGGTTTGGCAGCCCAAGCGCGCGGCAGCGAGCGCGGCTTCGCTGCCGGCATGCCCTCCACCTATAACAATTATATCATAATAATCAATGTGTTGCATAATACAATGGGTCGCTGAAGGGTATGCATTATAACGGACTCCCGGCCCGGGCGATAGCCGCGATCTGCGGATGTTTCACGTGAAACATCGAGGCACCGCTCCAGCCACATGTTCCACGTGAAACCATCGGCCCGGCTATTTACCGATACAAAATCGAGAGAAAATCTCGCCGAGCACATCGTCCGCCGTACGTTGCCCGGTAATACTCATCAGCGCCTCATGGGCCGAGCGCAATTCTTCGGCAAACAGTTCTTGCCGGCTGATAACACCGGTGGCACGTTCGAGTCCGCCCAGCGACTTTCGCATTGCTTGCAAGTGCCTCTCGCGGGCCATAAAAACACCTTCCGCCTCGCCGCGCCAGCCTATGGTTTCAGCCAGCGCCCTACGCAATAGCTCCATACCCTCCCCCGTTTTGGCAGACAGGGTGATATCGGCGCCGTCGCGAGTAGCTGGCTGACGGGCTAGGTCCGACTTGTTGAATACGCGCAGACAACGTAGCCGCGCCGGCAACCGGCTTAGGATATCGAGATCTTCCGCAGCCGGCCCCTTCGTGGCATCAATGACCAGCAAGACCAGATCCGCCTTTTCGATGGCGCTCCAAGTGCGCGAGATGCCGATACGCTCCACCGGGTCGCTAGACTCTCGCAGCCCTGCAGTATCGATAATGTGCAGCGGCACCCCGGCAAGATTAATGGTCTGGCGCACCGCATCCCGCGTCGTGCCGGGAATTTCCGAGACTATGGCAACGTCCTCGCCCGCCAGCCGGTTTAACAAACTGGATTTGCCCACATTGGGTTGGCCAGCCAACACCACGTGTGCCCCCTCGCGCAACAGGCTGCCTTGTGCCGACGCCGCCAGCAATCGTTCCAACTGTGCGGCGACCTCTCCCAACCGCGCGCGTTGGTCCAGCCGGGTCGGCGCATCAATTTCTTCATCAGGGAAGTCGAGTGTTGCTTCCGTCAGCGCCCTTAGTTCCAATATCCCGTCATCGACGCGCTGTATTTGATCGGAATAAGCGCCATCAAGGGATCGCAAGGCGCAACGCGCCGCCTGCTCGGTCGCGGCATCTATCAAGTCCGCCACGCCTTCAGCCTGCGCCAGATCCATTTTGCCGTTAAGGTATGCGCGCTGCGTGAATTCCCCTGGCGCAGCGGGACGCGCGCCCAGTTCAAAGCAGCGCCGCAACAAGCGATTCAACACCACCGGCGCGCCATGCCCCTGCAGCTCCAGCACCTCTTCACCGGTATAAGACGCGACGCCCGGGAAGTAAATGGCCAAACCTTCATCGATCACATTACCCGTGCCATCCACGAATCTCGCCAAAGCGGCAACACGCGGCGGCAGGGCTTTACCCGTGATGTCGCGCCCGAAAGCGCTCAAGGACTTTCCAGAGATGCGCACCACACCGATGCCGGCGCGGCCGGGTGCCGTGGCTATCGCGGCGATAGTGTCGTGACGGGACACGACCACAGCAATGCGGTCAGGCCTTTGCGCCGGACTTTTGACTGGCCTTTTCCAGCACGCTATTGATATGCCACTGCTGCGCGATGGACAGGATGTTGTTCACCAGCCAGTACAACACGAGGCCAGCAGGAAAGAAAAAGAAAAACACGCTGAATGCTATCGGCATGATTTTCATCACCTTCGCCTGCACCGGGTCCGGCGGCTCCGGATTCAAACGGGTCTGGATAATCATCGAAGCACCCATCAGCACCGGCAGGATGTACCATGGATCAATCGCCGACAAATCCGTAATCCAGCCATAAAACGGCGCGTGACGAAGTTCTACCGACGCCAGAATAACCCAATAAAGTGCAATAAAAACAGGCATTTGCACCAATATCGGCAGGCACCCCGCCATTGGGTTGACCTTCTCTTTCTGGTACATCTCCATCATCGCTTTTTGCAAGCGCTGACGGTCATCGCCATAACGTTCCTTCAACTGCTGCATTTTAGGCGCTATGATTTTCATCTTGGCCATTGCGCGATAACTGGCTTCCTGCAAAGGATAAAAAATCAGCTTCACCAGCACAGTCAATAAAATGATGGCGATACCCCAGTTGCCCACCATGCCATGGATCCAATTTAACACCACGAACAGCGGTACGGCGATCACCGTGAGTATCCCGAAATCCACCACGAGGTCGAGTCCCGGCGCGAGTTTTTCCAGCGTGGCGGTGTCTTGCGGGCCCGCGTATAACGCCACACTGACCACGCCTTTCTGACCCGACGCAACCGGAGCGCCCACGACTTTCACGCCCGCAGCGTATAACCCGCCATCCAATTTATTGGTATAAAACTCGCGCTGCGTCTTTTCCGCTGGCAAAAACGCACTTAGAAAATAATGTTGTATGACCGCTACCCAGCCTTCATCCTGCAAACTTTTACTGTAGGGCGTTTTGCTCTTGTCGACATCGTCAAACGCTACCTTCTGAAATTTTTCGCCTTTGGTATACACGGCGGGTCCGGTGTAAGTCGGCAGCATCGCCGAGTCACCCTCGGGCGGTTTACGATCACGCACCAGTTGAAAATAACCGTAGGGTTGCACTGGTTTATCCGAGCCATTGGTGATTTCATACGACACGTCAATCGTGTATTTGCCGCGGGTAAATTTGTATACCTGCTCCACTTTCAGGCCATTGGCCTCTGGCGCCGTCAGTCGCACTTCCAGCGTACTGGCGCCTTCAGGTAATTGATATTCCCGGGCGCTCGTGGTGTACACGGTATGATGATTGGGCAAACCTTCTCCGCCGATCAGGCCGGATTGCGCGATATACGTGTTGTCCGCGTTACTCTGGAACAGCACAAAGTTCTTGCTCTTGTCGAGCGTGCCTTTATGCTGCTTGAACTCCAGCCGGCGGACATCCCCCCCTTTGGTGCTGATTTCCGCGCGCAGCAAATCTGTTTCGACCCTGACTATCTGACCACCCGCACCGATCGCGGCCGACGGCACTGCGCCGACCGCGGGCGCGCCAGGCGTAGCGGCGACTGTCGCAGGACTGATAGACGGCGCCTGCGGTACCGGGATTCCGCCGGCGTCCGATTTCGCGTCGCTCTTCTTGGCCGTCGCCTGAGTTGCCGGCGCCTGGGGCTTTTGATCACGCTGCCACGCATCCACCAGCATAAAGGTGGAAAACGTGAACACGAAAAACAGTATCAGCCGTTGAGTATCCATTGCGACAGTCTTATGCGATTTTGCGGTTCAATTTCGGGATGCGCTGTAGTTCTTCGGTGCCAAAGATACAAGAGATCAACGTACCAACGCACCAAAGGGACCAAAGCGCGCAGCCACGTCACGCAACAGTTGATCCAGTTCACTGCGTATCACCGGATTGCTCGATTTGCGCAAATTGTTTTTCTGCTGAAACACGATATCCACCGCAGGTAATCCGGCTCGCGCAGCCCTGAATGCTTCTCGTGCGAGCCGCTTACCCCGATTGCGATCCACCGAACGTGGCGCGGCTTTCCGGCTAGCTACCAAGCCCAGCCTGGCCAACGTCAGCGAATTGGCCAACGCCCGTACCAGAAAATTCCGGCTTGATATACGACATGGTGCCGCCAGCGCGGCGCGGAACTCTTCTGGCTTTGTGAGCTTATCCGGATTAGCTGTCGATCCGCCTTCTCTGGTTCCATCGACCCGAGCCATTCCACAAATAATTATTGATTAAAATCAATAACTTATTGTGCTGTTCTTCTCTTCGTCAACCGAAGATTAGACTAGGCCGACAGTACGGCGCGACCCTTGGCCCTGCGAGCGCGGATTACGGCGCGGCCACCTCGGGTTTTCATGCGAGCGCGAAACCCATGCGTACGTGCGCGGCTGATTTTAGAGGGCTGAAAAGTTCTTTTCATGGCAGTAGTTTCCTGAACAGAGAACAACATCGGGCCAACACAGAATTGTTGCCCGGAGAGAACCTCTCATTACATCGCATTTAATGGCGGTTTGTCAATATCCTATCGAGGTTGTCGGGCCGCCACAGACTCGTCAATTCAAGCTCCTTACCCTTATTCTGCCCTTTCCCGAACACATTCCACGGTTGTGGATAACCCGACTTAAAGCACGTAAAATCGAACATAAAATCACGGGTGCTGTATGCTCCGCCGCCGAAGAAAATTAATATGCCCGAGGCCCAGGTTTTATCATCCTCGCCTACCGATCCAAGAGAAACCCACGCCATGAACACTTTTTGGAGCCTTTGTCTTTCTCAGTTCGAGAAAGATTTGCCGGCTCAACAGTTCATCACTTGGATAAAACCATTAACGGTTACCCAATCAGGCAGTGCTGCTTACACCGTTGTCGCTCCAAACCGCTTCGTACAGCAATGGGTCCGCGACAAGTTTCTCCAACGCATACAATCCCTCGCGCAGGAACACCACACCACCCCGGTTAGCATTGAATTGGTGCTGGCCGACAAAGAACCCGCACACACGCCATCCCGTACCTTGGCGACCAGCGTGATACCCATCGCCGCGGAAAAACCCAGCTCGCCATCCGTTTCGCCGCCTCGAGATCTAACACGGCTTAACCCCGCGTTTACCTTTGACAGTTTTGTCACCGGCAAAGCGAACGAATTAGCGCGCGCCGCCGCAGCGCAGGTCGCCGAGAAGGCTGGTACAGCATACAACCCCTTGTTTATCTACGGCGGCGTCGGATTGGGTAAAACACACCTTGCGCACGCCATCGGCAATTATTTCCGCTTTCATATGCCGCAAGGCAAGGTTCGTTACATTCATGCCGAACAATACGTCTCGGACGTCGTTCGGGCCTATCAGCACAAAGCCTTTGACGATTTCAAACGCTATTACCATTCGCTGGACATGCTATTGATCGACGACATCCAGTTTTTTAATGGCAAGAGCCGTACGCAGGAAGAGTTTTTCTATGCCTTTAATGCCCTCATCGAGTCACACAAACAAGTGGTCATCACCTGCGACACCTATCCCAAGGAAATCGCCGGCATTGAAAACCGGCTTATCTCCCGATTTGGCTGGGGACTTACCGTCGCTGTTGAACCACCCGAACTGGAAATGAGGGTTGCCATACTGATTAAAAAAGCCGCCCAAGAAGCAGTTACCCTGTCTGAAGATGTCGCGTTTTTTTTGGCTCGGCACATACAATCCAACGTGCGCGAACTTGAAGGCGGCTTGAAGCGAATCCTTGCCTACTCACGATTTACCGGTCACGACATTTCCGTCGATTTGTGCCGCGAAGCTTTGCGCGACCTGCTGGCTGTGCAAAATCGCCAGATTTCCATAGAAAACATTCAAAAAACCGTCGCGGATTACTACAAGATCAAAGTTTCGGAGATGTACTCGAAAAAACGTACGCGCAATCTTGCACGACCGCGACAAATCGCCATGGCGTTGGCAAAAGAACTTACCCAACTCAGTCTTCCGGACATTGGCGACGCCTTCGGCGGGCGCGATCACACCACGGTGCTGCACGCCTGTCGCAAGATCACGGATCTCAAAACCACCAACGGCGAAATCAGTCGCGATATTTCCTCGCTGCTGAAGGTACTCCGCTGCTAATCCTGTGCATAACCTGGTGATACATTGGGGATAACTGCTTTTATCAACCACCACCGAAAAACCATGAACATAAGCCTCACTGGCTCCCTGCGGGTTATCCCGAACGGTAACGATAAATCAACCAGATGAATGTAAAGGCTTTTAAGAGTTATCCACAGCAAGTCGAGAAGCTTATTAGCTATTACTAGTTTTATATATAGAGTAAAGACATGAAACTACTCCAGATAGATCGAGACGCGCTACTAACACCATTGCAGGCTGTTACCGGGATCGTTGAAAAACGCCATACCCTACCCATACTGTCCAATGTACTGATTGAACGCAAAAAAGATCTGTTACATCTCGTTGCCACCGATCTGGAAATACAGGTGACAACGTCCTGTGAAGGCGCGGGTAAAACCGGTGATGACCAGAGACTCACGGTTTCAGCACGAAAATTACAGGACATTCTGCGCTCATTGCCCGATGGCACTGAAACCACATTGGACCTGCAAGCCAATAAGCTTCAGCTCAAAGCGGGCAAAAGCCGTTTTAACCTGCAAACCATGCCTGCGGATGATTTTCCAAAAATGGCGGATTCAGGCGAACTACAGTCCAAGTTTTCCATACCGCAAAAACTGCTGCAGAATCTGCTGTTGCTCGTCCAATTTGCGATGGCGCAACAGGATATCCGTTACTACCTGAATGGATTACTGCTCGTATTGGATGGCAATAAAATCAAAGTCATCGCTACCGACGGTCATCGACTGAGCTACGCCGAAGGACAGCTCAGTGATTCACACGAAAAACGTGAAGTCATATTGCCGCGTAAAGCAGTGCTGGAATTATCCCGTCAACTTGGCTCCGATGAATCCGATCTAACGGTGGAAATTTATCCGTCACAAGTGCGGTTTAAATATGGCAATAGTGAACTGGTCACCAAGATAATCGACGGAAAATTCCCCGATTACACCCGCGTAATCCCGGTGAACTACAACAAGAAAATAACCCTCGGACGGCAAGATTTGCTGCAATCATTACAACGCGCGGCGATTTTATCCAATGAAAAATTCCGCGGCGTACGCTGGATGATTACCGGCAATAGCCTGAGAATTTCCTGCACCAATAGCGAGCAGGAGGAAGCACAGGAAGAAATGGAAGTCGATTACAGCGGTGAAGCGCTGGATGTGGGTTTTAATATCACTTATCTGATGGACGTGCTGAACAACGTGCATACCGACAAAATCGAGTGTGCGTTTGGCGATGCTAACAGCAGCATGTTGATTACCATCCCGGAACGCGACGATTTCCGGTATGTCGTCATGCCGATGAGAATTTAAGAAAAATTACAAGAAAGAAGAAAACAAGCAAATGGCTGAAAACAAGGATAGTAAAGACATCAAAGACGCTGCTGACTATGATGCGTCCAGTATCAAAATGCTCAAGGGACTGGAAGCCGTGCGCAAACGTCCGGGCATGTATATCGGAGACACCAGCGACGGTACGGGCTTGCATCACATGGTATTCGAGGTAGTCGACAACGCCATCGACGAGGCGCTGGCGGGTTACTGTAACGAAATCACCATCACCATACACACCGACAACTCCATCAGCGTGGTGGACAACGGTCGCGGCATACCGACCGAAATACATCCTGAAGACGAACACAAACGCTCTACCGCTGAAGTCGTCATGACCGAGCTGCATGCGGGCGAAAAATTCGACAGTAATTCCTACAAGATTTCGGGCGGCCTGCACGGCGTGGGTGTTTCCGTGGTCAATGCACTGTCCGAATGGCTGCGGCTGACCGTGCGGCGTGAAGGTAAAACGCATCAGATGGAGTTTCGTGACGGCGCCGCGGTGGCGCCACTCAAGCCGACCGGGAAAACCGAGCGCCGCGGCACGGAAGTGCATTTCATGGCGAGTACCGAAGTATTCGGCAAGATAGAGTTTCACCACGATATCCTGGCCAAGCGCCTGCGGGAACTGTCATTTCTGAACCACGGCGTGAAAATCGTCATGATCGATCAGCGTACCGGCAAGGAAGAAAACTTCGCGTTCAGCGGTGGCATCAAGGGCTTCGTGGAGTATATGAACCGCAGCAAGAGCGTGCTGCACCAGACCATCTTCCACGCGACCGGTGAAAAGGACGGCATTATTGTCGAGGTCTCCATGCAATGGAACGATTCCTATCAGGAGTCGATGCAATGCTTTACCAACAATATTCCTCAGCGCGATGGCGGCACGCATCTGACGGGGTTGCGCGCCGCGATGACGCGCACGCTCAACAACTACATCGAAAACGCAGAACTCGCGAAAAAAGCCAAGGTGGAAACCACGGGCGACGACATGAAAGAGGGTTTGACTTGTGTGTTGTCGGTCAAGGTACCTGAACCAAAGTTTTCGTCGCAGACCAAGGAAAAACTGGTTTCTTCCGAAGTGCGTCCGGCGGTCGAAGAAGTGGTTGGCGCCAAGCTGATGGAGTTTCTGCTCGAAAAGCCCAACGACGCCAAAGTGATTTGCGGCAAGATCGTCGACGCAGCCCGAGCGCGCGAAGCCGCGCGCAAGGCGCGTGAACTCACGCGTCGTAAAGGTGTATTGGATTCGTTTGGCCTGACCGGTAAGCTGGCGGACTGCCAGGAGCGCGATCCCAAGCTGTGCGAATTGTATCTGGTGGAGGGTGACTCCGCCGGCGGCTCGGCCAAGCAGGGCCGGGATCGCAAGTTTCAGGCCATATTGCCGTTGCGCGGGAAGATTCTTAACGTGGAAAAAGCGCGGTTCGACAAGTTGCTGTCGTCAACCGAGATTACCACCCTGATCAGCGTGTTGGGCACCGGCATCGGCAAGGATGAATATTCGGCCGACAAACTGCGTTACCACCGCATTATCATCATGACCGACGCGGACGTCGACGGAGCGCACATTCGCACCTTGCTACTGACGTTTTTTTATCGGCAAATGCCGGAACTCGTCGAGCGCGGCCATATTTATATCGCGCAGCCGCCGCTGTTCAAGATAAAGCACGGCAAGACAGAGCGCTATCTCAAAGACGAACATGAACATAAACAATATTTGCTGAAGTTGGCCCTCGCCGGCGCGCAACTTTTTCCGTCGGCGACCGCCGAGCCTCTGGGCAAGGAGGCGCTGGAGGCCGTCGCCAAGGATTATCTGCTGGCAGAAGCCGTGATCGACCGCGCCAGCCACCTGGCCGACGAAGTGGTGTTGCACATGTTGTTGCAGCAACCCGTCGATCTTGATCTTTCCGACGAGGCGGCGACCCGCGCCAGCGCGAAAAAAATCGTGGCCTTATTGAAAACTGACAAAATAAAAATAGAGCCGGTTTACGATGAAAAGACCGAACAATTCATCATCCAGATCAAGAAAATTCAGCATGGCGTGGAGCGCCGCTCGCGCATCGATTCCGATTTCGTGCAAGGCGGCGATTATGCGCAGATATGCAAAACCGCGGTGGTGTTACAAGGTTTATTGAGTGAAGGCGCCTACGTCAAATTCGGCGACCATCAGCAGCCGGTGAAAGAGTTTCGCGACGCCATCGATTGGGTGCTCGGCGAAGCCCAGCGCGGCGTGAGCGTGCAGCGCTATAAGGGCTTGGGCGAGATGAACCCGTCTCAGTTGTGGGAAACCACCATGGACCCGAAAGTTCGTCGTCTGCTGCGCGCGCAAATCGAAGATGCCATCGGCGCCGACGAAGTCTTCAGCACGCTGATGGGCGATGCCGTAGAACCACGCCGCGCCTTTATCGAAAGCAACGCGCTCGGCGTACGCAACCTCGACGTCTAACCGCAGGCCGCATCAAGCGTGATGCGGCTCTGCCGGCAGTTGCGCCAGTTCGATCAGACAGCCTTCCGTGCCCGCCGGATCCAGAAACGCGATTCGGCTGTTTGCGTGGCCGGGGCGCGGCACCTGATCGAGCAGCGGCACGCCCTTGGCCTTCAGCTCCGCCAGCGCTTCGTCGATGTCTTCCACTTCAAAGCAAATGTGATTGATACCGCCCTTGCCCTCGGCAATCATCTTGGCGTGTTTGCTATCGGGCGTGGTGCCTGCAATCAGTTCCACCATCGATTCTCCCACCGGGTATAGCGCGAGTTTCACCGGTCGTACCGGGTTGGTTTCCACGCCGCCGAGTTTGATACCGAAGCAGTCTTCCCACAGGGCACGGCTTTTCTCCACGTCCTTCACCAGTACGCCCACGTGTTCGATGCGCTTGATCTTCATGCCGGCCTCCGTTACTTTAATATAAGTATTTGTTTTTAAATGATATTTTGTTTTTTCGCCACGATCTAATTGCGAATGTCCTGCAAAAACCATTCTGTCGGCAATTCGCGTCCCAAACCTGCGGCCTTGGCCTTACGATACACCAGCGCGCCGACCGAGGAAAACTGCACACCCCAGTTGCCAATAGTACGGTAATGCGTGATCTGATCGCGCGAGGTGCGCCCCGGCTTTTTGCCCGACAGGATGTCGGTATAGACGGGCCACTCGTCGAGCTTGAGGTTCTTGGTCGCGCGCGGCAGGCGCTTTTGCTGTTCCTCGGTGCCCATCACAAACGCACCCAAACTGCCGCCGATGCCCTTGCGGAACATATCGCTTTCCGGAATCGGCAAACCCTCCTTGCCCTGCTGCACCTTCACATCAAAGCGCGCCGCCACGTCCGCTGAAATTTCGTGCGGACTCAGGTTGACCACGTGCATACCCGGCTCCAGCCAATCGGGGTCGATGGTCGGCTTGATGCTGTCGGTGCAAGTGGAAAGTATGTCCACGCCGCGCACCGCCTCGCGCGCACTATCCACCGGCACAACCTCGATGTCCAG
>VFLF01000476.1 GCA_009885185.1 Nitrosomonadales bacterium
AACCTATTACGCCACGCGCCCGGAGTATTTCGCGCGCATGATCGAAAACAGCCGCCCATTTATGTTTCACGTCATCACCGAGGTCGAGCGGCGCGGCATGCCTGCCGAAATCGCGCTGCTGCCGATGATCGAATCTGCATTCAACCCGGTCGCCTACTCGCATGCGCACGCCTCCGGCATCTGGCAATTCATTCCGTCCACCGGCAAGCACTACGGTCTCAAGCAAAACGGCTGGTACGACGGGCGGCGCGATGTGATCGCGGCCACCGGCGCGGCACTCGATTATCTGCAAAACCTGCACGGCATGTTCAAGGATTGGGAACTGGCGCTCGCCTCCTACAACTGGGGCGAGGGCGCGGTGCAGCGCGCGGTCGATCGCAATCAGGCCAAGGGCCTTTCCACCAATTATCTCAGCCTGACGAACATGCCCGCCGAGACGCGCAACTATCTCCCCAAGCTGATTGCGGTGAAGAACATCATCGCCGATCCCGCACGCTTCGGCATCAATCTGGCAAGCGTGCCCAACGAAAAGGCCATCGAAGCGGTGACCGTCAAGCGGCACATCGATGTGGCACTGGCGGCGAAATTCGCCGGCATGACGCAGGACGAATTCCGCTTTCTCAACCCGGCCCACAACAAGCCGGTAATCAACGCCAACAGCGCCGAAACCATCGTGCTGCCCGTCAACAAGGTCGCCCTCTTCATGGCCAATATTGGCGAGCATGATGACAAGCCGCTGGCGTCGTGGAAAACCTACACCGTGAAGGCCGGCGAGCGCGCCGAGACCATCGCCGCGCGCCACAACATCACCGTGGCCGAATTAAACAGCGCGAATAAAATCGGCGACCGCCGGCAGATTGCGACAGGGCAAACCATCCTGGTGCCCTCCAGCGAGATGCAACCGGAACTGGCCGATGTGGTTGCGGCACCCATGACCGTAGCGGCACGGCGGACGGCAGCAGTGCCGGTGCGCAAGGCAGCACCCGGCAACCGCACTGTCACTCGCATACCGGCAAAATCCGCCGCCGCCAAACCGCCGGCACGCAAGGCGCCCATCGCGCACACCGCCAGCCGCTAGATTTTCTGTGCGGGGCCTCTATCCGGCGTAACTCGCGCGGCGTATTTTCGCGCGACGTATGTTCGCGCGGTGTCACTCAGGCGGGCAGGCCCGCCTCCACCAGCGTGTGGGTGTAGTCCGATTGCGGACGCGTCACAATGTCGTCGAACAAGCCGCTTTCGACCACACAACTGTCCTTCATCACCATCACCCGGTGCGCCATGGCCCGTACCACGTCGATGTCGTGCGTCACCAGGATATAGCTCAGGCTGTATTTTCGTTGTAGCTCGCCGAGTAACTCCAGCACCTGTTTCTGGATCGTCACATCGAGCGCGCTGGTGGGCTCGTCCAGCACGACTACCTGCGGCTTCACGATCAGCGCGCGCGCTATCGCGATGCGCTGGCGCTGCCCGCCGGAGAACTCATGCGGATACCGATGCAACAGCGGCGCAACCTCGCCGTTCTCGGTCAGGCCGACATCCTGCAACGCCTGTATCACGCGGCTGCGGCGCTGCGCTTCGGTTAAACCGGGTTCGTGAATTTCAAGGCCTTCGCCGACGATGGCCTCCACCGTCAGGCGCGGCGACAACGACGACAGCGGGTCCTGAAACACCACCTGTATCCCGCGGCGCAGCGCGCGGCGTGCGGCGGCGTCCGCGCCCAGCCACGGCACGCCGCCGATTTGTATGTCGCCCCGCGCTGCCACCAGATTCAGCACCGCCAGCGCCAACGTGGTTTTGCCGGAACCGGATTCACCGATCACGCCCAGCGTCTCGCCCGGCGCGAGTTCAAAATCAACATCGCGTACCGCGGTAAATTTGCCTTTTTTGAACCACCCCCTGAAACCCGGCAATGGCACCGGGTAATCCACCTGCACGCGCTTTGCGGATATCACCTGGCCCTCGCCCACCGGCGACACCGTGCGCTCGGGACGACTATTCAATAATTTTTTCGTGTAGGCATGTTGCGGGCGCTGCGTGATATCGGCGGTGGCGCCCTGCTCCACGATCACACCGCGCTCCATCACCGCCACGCGATCCGAAAACCGCCGCACCAGATTCAGGTCATGCGTAATCAGCAACAGAGCCATACCGGACTCCGCGCGTAATTTATCAATTAAATCAAGTATTTGCAGTCTTATCGACACATCCAATGCGGTGGTCGGCTCGTCCGCGATCAGCAGACGCGGATTACACGCCAGCGCCATCGCGATCACCGCGCGCTGGCGCTGTCCGCCAGAGAGTTGATGCGGATAACTGCGCGCACGAACCTCGGGCTCTGCGATACCCACGCGCGCGAGCGCGGCCACCGCACCGTCGTGCGCTTGCGCGGCCGTCATGCCCATGTGCAGTTGCAGCGACTCGGCGATCTGCCGGCCCACGGTATAAATGGGATTTAACGCCGTCATCGGCTCCTGAAAAATCACCGCGATGTCGCGCCCGCGCATGGCCTGCAACGCCCCGGCCTGCATCTGCAACACCGATTTGCCGTCGAACATTATTTCGCCGCTCAGGCGCGCGGCTTCCACCAGCCGCAGCAGCGACAGCGCGGTGACGGTCTTGCCGGATCCCGATTCACCGACCAGCGCGAGTTTCTCTCCGACATTAAGTGTGAATGACGCGCGATCCACCACCCGGCGCGCACCGAATTCGATGCTCAAGTCCTTGACTTCGAGCAGGCTCATGGGTTGTCGCCTTCCAGCACCTTGCGCGGATCAAGCGCATCGCGCAGCGCATCGCCGATCAGAATCAGTAACAGCAGCATGATGACCAGCACGCCGAATGTCGTCAGCGAAATCCACCACGCATCGAGATTATTCTTGCCCTGATTCAGAAGTTCGCCAAGGCTGGGCGTTCCCGGTGGCACGCCCAGGCCGAGAAAATCCAGACTGGTCAGCGCGCCGATCGCGCCCGCCATCTCAAACGGGATCAGCGTCACCACCGGCGTCAGGCTGTTGGGCAGGATGTGACGGCGCATGATGGCTAGGTTGCTCTGGCCTAGCGCGCGCGCGGCGCGCACGTAATCGAGCGTGCGGTTCTTGAGAAACTCGGCGCGCACATAGGCCGCGATGCCGAGCCAGCCGAATATCGATAGCAGCAGCACCAGCAGCCAGAAATTCGGCGCGAACAGCGACGACAGAATAATCAGCATATACAGCGTCGGCATCGCGCCCCAGATTTCGTTAAAGCGCTCCATCGCGATATCCGTCCAGCCGGCGAAATAACCCTGCACCGCGCCGTAGCACACGCCGAACACCGTGCAGATGCCGGCGACCATCAGGGCAAAAAATACCGAAATGCGAAAACCGTAGAGCAGCCGCGCCACGATGTCACGGCCACGGTCGTCGGTGCCCAGCAGGTTGTCGCGATCCGGCGGCGAAGGCGCGGGTTCCCTGGCAAAGTAATTGATCGTGCCGTGGTGAAACCCATTCAACGGAAAAATGGCGAAGTTACCCGACTTGGCGAGATTGTCACGGATTTGCGGATCGAGATAATCCGTGGGCGTCGGGAAGTCGCCGCCGAAGGTGGTCTCCGGCAAGGTCTGCAACACCGGCGCGTACCATTGCCCGTTGTAGCGCGCCACCAGAGGTTTATCGTTCGACAGCACTTCGGCAAGCAGGCTCACGCCGAACAGCAGCGTGAAAATCATCAAACAGCGATAACCCAGCTTATTGCCGCGAAAGCGCCGCCACGCGCGGCGTGCGGGGCTTTGGCTCACGGCTATGTTCGCGGAGACTGCCATCAGTCGAACTTCACGCGCGGATCAACCCACAGATAACTCAGGTCACGCAGCAGAGTGGTTAATAAACCGATGATGGTAAAGAGAAACAGGCTTCCCATGACCACCGGGTAATCGCGCCGGATCACCGACTCATACGACAGCAGACCGAGGCCGTCGAGCGAAAACAGCGTTTCGATCAACAGCGAGCCGGTGAAAAACGCGCCGACAAACGCCGCCGGGAACCCGGTCATGATGGGAATCATCGCGTTACGGAACACGTGTTTCCACATCACATCGCGCTCCGCCACGCCCTTGGCGCGCGCTGTCAGCACGTATTGCTTGCGGATTTCCTCGAGTACGGAATTTTTGGTGAGTATGCTGATTACCGCGAAGCCGCCCAGCACCATCGCGGTGACCGGCAGCGCGATATGCCACAGATAATCCATCGCCTTGCCCATGGCGCTCAAATCATCCCAGTGCATCGACGTGATGCCGCGCAGCGGAAACCATTGCACAAACGAGCCGCCGGCAAACAGCACCAGCAAGGCTACGCCCATGACAAAACTCGGTATCGCATAGCCGAGCAAGATCATGAAGGTGGTGGCGGTATCGAAGGGCGTGCCCGCGCGCACCGCCTTGGTAATGCCCAAGGGTACCGAAATCAGATACACCAGAAAAAATGTCCACAAGCCCAGCGTGATCGACACCGGCAATTTCTCTTTAATCAGCGACCACACGTCTTTATTGTGGAAAAAACTCTTGCCCAGATCAAAACGCGCGAACTGCCCGATCATCTGCACAAAGCGCTCGTGCGCGGGTTTGTCAAAGCCGTAGAGCTTTTTGATTTCCTCGATACGCTTGGCATCCACGCCCTGACGGCCGCGATAGCCCGGCTCGGAACTGCCGGCGCTGGCGGAAGCGCCTTCGCCCGACCCGGCATCGCGCCCCTGCAACTGCGACACCATCTGCTCCACGGGGCCACCCGGCACGAATTGAATAATAATGAATGTAATCAACAAGATACCGAATAGTGTTGGTATCATCAGCAGCAAGCGTTTGAGTATGTATGCCCACATGGACGATCAGCCTTTTTTCCACCAGGTGCGTATCACCCAATCTTCGGGCTGGTAATACAGGGGCGCCACCGACGGCTGTGAAAATTTATGATTGCGATACGCGATGCGAAACACGCCCGAATGATACTGCGGCACGACGTAGTGCCCGTGCCGCAGCACGCGATCCAGCGCGCGCAATCGCGCCACCAGTTCCGGGCGTGTGGTGGCCGATGCCGCCTGCTGTGTCAGCGTATCGACCGCAGGATCGCGCACGCCGAGCAAATTGCCCGAGCCTTCGGTATCGGCGGATTTGGAGCCGAAGCGATCGATCAGCTCGCTGCCGGGCGACTCGTCACCCGGCACGCGGGTGACAAAAAAATCGTAATCGAATACATCAAGCCGTTTCTGGATCAGCGCAAAATCGGCCCGGCGATACACGCCTTCGATGCCGAGTTTCGCCAACGCCTGCCGATACGGCGCGAACACCGCCTCGCCGCCGCCGCTGTCGAGATACTCGATCTTGAATGCCTCGCCCTTGGCGTTGCGCAGCGCTCCGTCACGGTAGCTCCAGCCGGCCTCGGCCAGCAGTTGCTTGGCCTTGATCAGGTTGGCGCGCAATCCACTCGGTGCCGCCGTGGTCGGCGGCAGCGGTACCGGCTCGCCGAATACTTTTGACGACAGTTGCGCGCGCAGTGGCTCCAGCACCGCCAGTTCATCGTCGCCGGGCAAACCCTTGGCCTCGAAATCACTGGCGTTAAAAAAACCGCGCACGCGCGCATACGCGCCAAAAAACAGTTGCCGATTCATCCACTCGAAATCCAGCGCCAGGCCCAGCGCCTCGCGCACCCGGATGTCCTTGAATTTTTCACGCCGGGTGTTGATGAGATAGCCCTGAAAGTCACCCGCGTTTCTGGGTTTGAGTTCGGCGCGAATCAATTCGCCGGAATTGAATTTCTTGCCGACATAAGTGCGCGCCCATTCCCGCGCGCGGAATACCTGAATGTAGTCAAATTCGCCGGCCTTGAACGCCTCGGTCTGCGCGGTGGTGTCCTTGTAAATCTTGTAGGTCACGCGATCAAAGTTGTAGGTGCCGCGCCGCACGGTCAAATCGCGCCCCCAGTATTTCGGATCGCGCTCGTAGCTGATGTCGCGGCCGATATTCATGCGGCCCATGCGATACGGGCCGCTGGCGATCGGAATATCCGTCACGATCTGGTCAAACGGCTTGCCGCCGCCCCACGCGCGGCTGAATACCGGGATGCCGCCCACCAGCAGCGGCAGTTCCGCGCTGGGGTTCTTGAAATCAAAACGCACCGTCAGCGGCTCCACCACCACCGCCTGTTTCACATCGCCGTAAAACACGCGGTAGCGCGGCGAGGCGAGCTTGCTCACCAGCATATCGAAACTGTGCTTCACATCCGCCGCCGTCACCGGCGTGCCGTCGTGAAAACGCGCCAGCGGATTGATGCGAAAGGTGGCCGATAGTTTGTCGGCGGCGACGTCAATGTCTTCCGCCAGCAAGCCATACGCGGTGGTGGGTTCGTCCATGGTGCCGATCAGCAGCGTCTCGAATACCAGGCTGCTTAACCCCGGCGGCGCTGTGCCTTTCAGCGTAAACGGGTTGTACTTGTCGAAGGTGGTAATACGTAGCGGTGGCGCCAGCGAAATCTGGCCGCCCTTGGGCGCGCTCGGGTTCACCCAGCCAAAATGTTCAAACCCCGCCGGATATTTGATATCACCGAACTGCGCGTAGGCGTGCGCGGCGCGCGCCTCGCGGGTCGCCATGACCGTCGCCAGCGCCATCGCCATGCACAGCATCAACGCTCGCATCATCACGCCGATCAAGCCTTTATCTCCGCGCCTGGCACGGCCGCCAGCAATTGCCGCGTGTAGGGATGTTGCGGATTCGCATAGATCGTATCGGCATCGGCTCGCTCAACAATTTCACCGTCCTTCATCACCATCACTTCGTCGGACATGTATCTGACCACTGCCAGATCATGCGAGATAAACACGTAGCTCATGTGAAACTCGTCCTGCAAATCCTGCAACAGATTGAGCAATTGCGCCTGCACCGATAAATCCAGCGCGGATACCGCTTCATCGCAGATCAGCACCTCGGGCTGCATCGTCAGGCAACGCGCAATCGCGATGCGCTGGCGCTGCCCGCCCGAGAATTCGTGAGGATACTTGAAGAACGCCGATTGCGGCAGTCCCACTTTGCGCAGCATTTCCATGGCCTTGTCCGCGCGCGCTCTCTCGTTTGCGCCGATGCCATGCACCTGCATCGGCTCCATCAGGCTTTGCCCGGCGGTGAAGCGCGGATTCAACGAGGCATAGGGGTTCTGAAACACGATCTGTATGCGGCGCTTGAACGGCATCGCCTGCGCCGGCGTAAGCGCCAGCAAATCATGGCCATCGAACAGCACGCTGCCGCCCGAGGCCGGCGTCAGTCGCAGCAGCGTCAGCGCCAGCGTGGTTTTGCCTGATCCCGATTCGCCGACCACGCCCAGCGTTTTGCCCTTGGCCAGTTTGAATGACGCATTTTTCAGCGCGGTGAATTCGCTTTTGCGCAGCAGGCCTGAGCTGAAATAAAAACTCTTGGACAGCGCGCTGACGTCAAGAATGATTTCTTCGTCGCCGCGCACGCCGCGCGTGCGCTCCGCCGCGTCGTGCGCCGCGTCGTATATCGCGGCAGTGCCGTTCAGAAAATCCTCCACCACCGGCAAGCGTAGCGGACGCCGCGCCAGTGGCGGTCGGCACGCCAGCAGCGCCTGGGTGTACGGGTCTTTCGGCGCGGCAAAAATGTCCGCAACGCTGCCCTGCTCGCGAATCTCACCGTCACGCATCACGATCACCTGATCCGCCACCTCGGCCACCAGCCCCAGATCGTGGGTAATAAACAACATCGCCATGCGGCGCCGCTTCTGCAATTCGGAAAGCATCGTAAGTATTTGTTTTTGAACAGTTATATCCAGTGCCGTCGTAGGCTCGTCGGCGATCAGCAGGCGCGGCTCGCAGGCGATGGCCATCGCGATCATCACACGCTGTTGCTGCCCACCCGAGAGTTGATGCGGATAGGCATCGACGCGCGTCGCTGGATCAGGGATGCCGACTTCCCGCAACAACTCGATGGCGCGCTCGCGTGCGCGCTTGCCGCTCAAGCCCAGATGTTTTTTCAGCACCTCGATCAACTGAAAGCCGACGCTGAACACCGGGTTAAGCGAACTCATCGGCTCCTGAAACACCATCGATATTTCCGCGCCACGCAAAGCCGTCATGTCGCGCGGCGACAGTGCGAGAAAATCACGGTTGCGATAGTGAATGGCGCTGCCCGGCAGCACGCGGGCGTTCGCCGCGGGCAACAGCCCCAATATCGCCAGTGCCGACACCGACTTGCCGCTGCCGGATTCACCCACCAGCGCCACCGTGGTATTCGCCGCCACCTCAAAACTCACGCCCCTCACCGCATGCAATACCGCGCCGCCGTCGAGGCGAAAATCGACCGACAGGTTGCGCACGCTGAGTAATGATTCGGTCATTTCAATCTCGGATCCAGCGCGTCGCGCAACGCATCGGTAAACAGGCTAAACGCCGTCACCAGCACCGCCATCGCCGCCGTGGCCGCCGCGAGCTGCCACCATTTGCCGAGGATCAATTCGCTTTGCGCCTCGTTCAGCATGCTGCCCCACGACACGGTATCCACGCCGACACCAAAACCCAGAAAGCTGAGTATCACTTCGGACTTGATGAATAACACCACATGCAGCGACAACTGCACCAGCACCACGTGGCTCACATTGGGAAAAATATGCGCGAACATGCGGTGCGCATGCGTGGCGCCGATGGCGTCCGCCGCCAGCACATATTCACGTGTGCGGTGTTTGAGATATTCCGCGCGCACCAGCCGGAAAATGCCGGTCCATCCCGTCAAGCCAAGAATCAGAATCACAGTCAGCGTGCCCTTTTGATTGAGCACTGCGGCGATCGCCAGCACCAACAGCAAATAAGGTATTGAGGTGAACACACTGTAAAGCCAGTTGAAAAAATCATCCGTGCGACCGCCGTGGTAACCCGCGTACGCGCCCAGCAGCGTGCCGATCAACACCGCCAGAAGTGCCGCCGTCACCCCGACGATGAGCGAGGTCTGCGTGCCCTTGATGGCTTTTTTGAGCACGTCCCTGCCCCACTTGTCGCCGCCCAGCGTCAGGGTCGGCGCGCGGGCTTCGGCGGCCGGCGCGGCGACCAATCCCCTGCGCAGCTCCGCCAGCGTTTCCGCCAGCGGATCGACAATACCCGTATCGTCCGCCAACGCGGCTGAAGGCGGCACCACGGCCTTCGCTTCAACCGGCGGAGATTGCGCACCGATAAAACCCGGCGGCGCGTAGTTCACACCGGCTTCGCGTGACCAGTCCGCCGCGACCCATCCCAGCGCCGCGGCAAGCACGATGACCAGATACACGCACACCACGACCAGCGACACCATCGCCACAAGGTCGCGGCGCAGCCGCCGCCACGCCAGTAGCCACAAACCGGGGGAGATGACCGCGTCGCTCATTTCAATTGCACCCGCGGATCCAGCGCTCTGTAGAGTATGTCCGCCAGCAGGTTAAAGCACAGCGTCGCTACCGCGACATAAATCGTCACCGCCTTAATCACCGGAAAGTCGCTACGCTCCACCGCCAACAGCACCTCTCGACCGATGCCGGGTATGGAAAAAAACCGTTCGATCAAAAAAGCGCCCGCCAGCAAAGCAGGCAGTTGAATCATCACATTGGTCACAATGGGGATCGCCGCATTGCGCAACACATGCACGCCCATCACGCGCGTCTCGCTCATGCCCTTGGCGCGCGCGGTGCGCACGTAGTCCTGATGAATCTCATCAAGGAAAAACGTGCGGTAAAGGCGCGTGTCCGGCGCCAGCGACACCGCCACGCCGACCACGATCGGCAGCGCGCTAAATTTCAGCAGGTTGGTGAAAAAATCCTGCCCCCAGCCCTGCACTGGAAACCAGCCCAGTTGGTACGCAAAAACATATTGAAAAACAATGATATAGACCAGAATACTGATCGATTGCCCCACCGTGCAACCGATCATGATGGCGCGGTCGGTCAACGAGCCGCGCCAGTACGCCACCAGCAGCGCCAAGCCCATCGACAGCAGCGTGCTAATAATCAGCATCGGCACCAGCACGGTCAGCGACGGCCCCAGGCGCGTGGCGAATATCCCCGAGACTTTTTCATTGGTGGCCCAGCTCGCGCCAAAATCGCCGGTGACGATCTGGGTGATAAAAATCCACAACTGCACGTAGTACGGCTGATCGACACCCAGTTGCCGGCGTATGTTTTCAATCTGCTCCGGGTTGGACATCTTGCCCGCCAGCAGATATGCCGGGTCGCCGCCGATCCAGTTAAACAGCACGAACACCAGCAGCACCACGCCTAACAGTGTCGGCACGAACTGCCACAGGCGGCGAAGGATATAAGCGGTCATCGCGCCTCCCGTGCATCCAGGTCCATATACAACCACTCGTGCGAAAACACCGGATGCTTTTTGTAGCCCACCACGTAAGGCTGCAACAGCACATTGCGGTAACGGCTATCGGTCAACAGCCACGCGCCATCGGCCTCCATTTGCCGCGTCATTTCGCGGTAAAGCTTGTTGCGTTCCGCGCCATCGGGCAACTGCCGCGATTTTTCATAGCGTTTATCGAACTCGGCGGATTTATAACAGGCCGAGTTACTCTGCCCGGCGTTCGCCCCGTACAGCAGTTGCATGAAATTGTCGCCATCGGGGTAATCGGCGATCCACGCCGAATGTTTCATCATCAGGCGGCATTGATTCGCCAGTTTGATTAACTCGGCGAAGCGGTCTTTGTGAATGGCGATACGCACGCCGATACGATCCATCGAGCGTTTCATCAACTCATCGAACTGGCGATCCCGTTCGGTTGGCGTTGAATAGTATTTTATAATCAAAGGCTTACCATCAGGCTGCGTGCGGTAGCCATCCGCGCCGCGGCGGTAGCCGAAGCGGTCGAGCAAGGCATTCGCCAGCGGCGGGTCATAAGCGACGCCGGCGCGAAATTGCGGTTCATGCCCCGCCACGCCCGGCGGTATCGGGTAATGCGCGCGTATCGACTGCCCCTTGCGGATGATCTTGATTTGATCCTCGACGTTGTAGGCCATCGCCATCGCCCGCCGCAGGGCGATTTTTTCCGTGCTGAATCCGCCGAGCGGGTTGGGATCGCCGCCGATGCGATCCTGCGTGTTGAAAAAAAGATAAATAATCTCCGGATCAACACTGCGATCCATACGAATGCCCTGGCTTGAATATTCGGGCTTTAACTTACCGTCGGCCGTCATGAATTTGGGGGCAAGTTCCTCCAACTGGTATTCGATATCGGTTTCGCGCCGCTGAAACGCCAGCCAGCGGCTTTGCGCTTCGTCCATTACGCTAATTTCGACGCGCTCGATCAGCGGCAGCTTTTTTCCCTGCATGCGCGTGATGATCGCTTGATCGGCGGGATCGGCGGACGTCGCGTTCCAGCGCATTTCGCGGAAGTCCGGGTTTGTGTCCAGCACGATTTTCGACGAGCGCACATAACGCTGCAAAAAATAAGGCCCGGTTCCCACTGGATGCGCATTGGTGTCATCACCGTATGCGGCAATGGCCTCGCGCGCCACCGCCCCCACCAGCGGAAACGCCAGCACATGTGAAAAGTTGAAATCGGTTTCGGTCAGGCGTATTCGCAGCGTGTAGCGATCCGGCGTTTCAAAACCGGCGATGGGCGCATCGTAATCAAAGCGCCCGGATTTTTTGGCTTCATCGGCCAGCTTGTCCAGGCCCACGATCTTGCCCTCGAACAAAAACGCATAGGGTGACCGGTTTTTCGGATCCAGAAAGCGCTTGATCGAATACATGTAATCGGCGGCGGTCAACTCGCGTTTTTGTCCTTTGAAGGCGGGGTCGGGCGTGAAGTGTATGCCGGGCTTTAATCGGAAGGTGTAGGTCCTGCCGTTATCCGTAATATGCGGCAGCGCCACCGCCACGTTCGGCACGAGTTTCGCCGGACGCGCCAGATAATCGTAGGTGAGCAAGGGATCAAATATCGCCGCGATCACCACGCCCGAGTAGTAGTCCGACACCTTGACCGGATCGAAACCCGTCTCGGCGGTTTGAAAGGTGATGCGCAGCGTCTTCGTGGCATTGTTGCCCGGCGCGGGCTTGGCGGGTGTGGCGGGCGTGGCGAGGGATGGCGCCTTGTCGCCGCATGCCGCCAGGGCAGCCATGGCCGCTGCAAAAAACAAAATAGCGAAAATGCGTGAACGAGTCATCGAACGCCAGTGTAGCCGAAACGTTCAGCGCACGTCATCGCGGCGCGGCGGCTTGTTATAATTCAACGTACCCTCAAGGAGTCATCATGGCCCTGCTGCAAAACAAAAAGATTCTCATCACCGGCCTGCTGTCGAACCGCTCTATCGCCTACGGCATTGCCAAAGCCGCGCATCGCGAAGGCGCGCAACTCGCCTTCACCTATCAGGGCGAGGACATCAAGAACCGTGTGGTTGACCTGGCCCAGGAATTTGGCCCGGCGCCGGTGCTGCCCTGTGACGTGTCCGACGATGCACAAATCACCCAGTTGTTCGACGACTTGCGCGGACAGTGGGATGGATTGGACGGGCTGGTACATTCCATCGCCTTCGCGCCGCGCGAGGCGTTGAAGGGTGATTTGCTGGAAGGTCTGTCGCGCGAAGCCTTTCGCATCGCGCACGACGTGAGTTCGTACAGTCTGGCGGCGCTGGCCAAGGCGGCGCTGCCGATGATGGAGAATCGCAAAGCCTCGGTGCTGACGCTCACCTACCTGGGCGCGCAACGCTCGGTGCCCAACTACAATGTGATGGGCTTGGCCAAGGCCAGCCTCGAAGCCAACGTGCGTTACCTCGCGCAGGGACTCGGCCCCAAAGGTATCCGCGTCAACGGCATTTCCGCCGGGCCGATCAAGACGCTGGCGGCGGCAGGCATCGGCGGGTTTGGCAAAATTCTGAAATTCGTAGAAGAAAACGCGCCGCTGCGGCGCAACGTCACTACAGAAGATGTCGGCAACGCCGCCGCGTTTCTGCTGTCGGAACTCGCCGGCGGCATCACCGGCGAGATCACCTACGTGGATGCGGGATTCAATACAGTCGTCGGCGGCATGGGCGGCGCCGCGCAGGCATAGCGCGACCCATCACTTGCCCCCTACTTGTCCTTCTTTTCACCCAGCTTATCCTTGCGGATAGTCACGTTGCCTTTCTGCTTGAGGCTCGCCAGATACGCCGCGTATTGCTCCTGACTCGCCGCCTGCTGCATGGCCAGCGCGATATTTTTTTCCTTTTCCGCATCGATTTTTTCCGGCTCCACCACGCCTGTGATTCGAATCAGCGTGTAACCCGATGGCGATTCGACACCGGTGTAGGCCGGCAGCTTCGATGCATCCGCGCGTAAAATCTGCTTGCGCACATCGTCATTCAAACCTTTGATTTCACCCGTAAAACTCACCTGCTGCGGCACGCTCCAGGTGATTTCCGCATCTTTACCCTGACGCAGCTTTTCCAGCGCCGCGCGTCCTTCCTGCGCGGCAAGCTGTGTGGCGCGCTGGCGCAGCAGGCGGGCGGTGATTTCGGCTTGCACGCTGTCAAACGGACGCACCGTCGAGGGCTTCAATTCCAGCAGACGCGCCGAAACGAGCGTGCCCGGCGACACTTCGACAGCCTCGGTGTTGCGCCGATTTTTCAGCATCTCATCGGAGAAGATGGCCTTCATCAATTTCGGGTTGTTCAGCCGCGCTTCACCCGCCGCGCTGTTGCGTGAAAACCAGTTACTCTGCTGCGCCGGGGATTTCGCAAATTCAGCGGCGGCTTTCAGACTGTCGGACTGTTCAAACACGATGTTGTTGAACTGCTCCGCCATCTCGGCAAACTTCTTGCCGGCGCGCTGGCGTTTGAGATCCGTCTCCAGTTGTCCGCGCATGGCGTCGAATGACGGCGACTTGCCCGGCGTAATCCCGGTCAACTGGATAATGTGAAAACCAAACTCCGTCTCCACCAGACCCGACACATCGCCCACTTTCATACCGAAGGCCGAGTCCGAAAACGGCTTGACCATATCGCCGCGCTTGAACGAACCCAGATCGCCGCCTCTGACCGCCGACCCCGGATCCTGCGACTGAGCTTTGGCTAAATCCGCAAAGCTGGCGGGCTTGGCCTTGATCTGTTTTAAGAGATCCTCCGCCTTGGCGCGGGCTTTTTGTTTTTCCTCGGCGGCGGCCTTGGCATCCACCGCAATCAAAATGTGGCTGGCCTGACGCGTCTCCTGCACCTGATTCTTGCTGGCAAACTCATCAAACGCTTTTTTAACGTCTTCAGGATCCACTTCGGTTCCTGGCAGCAGCGCGTCTATCGATAGCGTGACGTATTCGACGCGCACCTGTTCGACGGTGCGGAATTCATCCTGACGGCTGTCGTAGTATTTTTTCGCCGCGTCGGCGTCTACCGTCGCCTTGCCTTCGAATTTTTCCGGCGCAAATGTAAACAGGCTGGTTTCGCGCTGCGTTTCCATCAGTTTTGCCAGCCGCTGCACCACGGTGCGGGGCAGAAAATGCGAGTCGGCGAAAGCGTCATCCAGTTGCCGCAGCACCAGATCACGGCGCAATTCGTTTTCAAAATCCACCGCGCCTTTGCCGCGAGTTTTCAGGTACTGATTGTAAAGATCAATGGAAAACTTGCCGCCGTCCTGAAACACCGGCGCTTGCTCCAGCATGGCACGCAATTGCGCATCGGTGGCCGTCAGGTTTGCGCGGGAAGCCTGGTGCATCAGCAGGCGCTGATGCACCAGCGATTCCGCTACGTTGAAACGCAGTTCGGGCGTATCCAGCAGCGCGGGGTCGAGACGTCCGCCGGTTCTGCTTTGCAGCGACTCCTGATGCTCGCGTAGCGCGATATTGAACTCCTGCTCCGTGATCGCTTGCCCACGAACGGTGGCGACAGTGCCACCGCCCTGACTGTCGCGGACAAAACTATCCACACCCGGAATAACCATTACAAAGGGCGGGATGATAAGCAGCGCCAGTATCCAGTAGAGGACTCGCCGATGGCGATTGATAAGGTCATACATGTGTCGGACACCTCAATGAAAAAAGAAAGGGCGAACCGCGGTTCGCCCTTTATACATATTATTGGCGGAGTGGACGTCCGCCAAGTTACATTATAAGCGGTTGATTTATTAGCGTTTTTCTTTAACGTATCCTATTCCACCCACAAAACAACCACTAAAACTTTAGGCATTTATAGGCAAATTTTAACACGTTCCAAAGTGGAAGCTGCGGCTATGTGTCTGGGGACCGTATCGTCCAGGTTAGGGTTGGGAACGGCGTGTTAAACGACTTTACTTACAGTGACGGGAGCGCGATTGGTTTTGGAACGGCGACTCTGCGTTTAGCGCAAGTACCAGAACCCGCCCCCCTCGCACTTCGCGCCCTCGGCCTGGCCGGACTTGGCTTAAGCCGCAGCAAGCAAGTGTAATCACTGCAGCACTCACGCACACACCGCTCCGGCGGGGTTTTTGTTTTGCAGCGGTACGAATCCGTAGTAAAGCGGTGATTCATTGATTCGATTGAACTGCCTGATAGTTGCCGTTCGCCACCGGCAACTTTGGGATCGGGTGCGGCTGTAGCTCGAAGTAGCAAGCGGCCGTTCGATCCGACATC
>VFLF01000496.1 GCA_009885185.1 Nitrosomonadales bacterium
AATAAAAACAAATACTTACGGTATTCTCATGGATGCGGGATAATCCCGCTACAGTGCGCGGATAAAATTCGCGACGGCGCCCCGCAATTTTCTGGACTCCTCCATGCCCTTCCATCGTTTTGAAAATCTCAAGGTGCATCACCTGAACCCGCACCTCTCCACCGGCGAAGGCCCGGTGATCGAGGGTGAGTACATGTACTTTCGCATTGTCACCAAAAAGGCTGGCACCGGATCGACGCTGCACTATCACCCGAACGAGCTGATGGCGTTTCCGCTGTCGGGCAAAATCAACTGCGTGGTGGGGCGCGAGCGGCGCATTGTTCACCCTGGCACCTTTGTGCATATGCCGCCGTATGCGCGGCACGGCTTCGTGGCGTGTGAAGATGGCGACCTACAATATCTTTACATCAAGGATCGCACCTGGACACTAATCGGTGCGGCACAGGACGAGGCGCTGCCCGACCAGGCGCGCTCGGCCACTGAAGTGGCGCGTGATTTCGCCGCTGGCAAGTATCCCGGCGAGAAAAAGGACGCTGAAAAATCGCAGGCCATACTCGACGGCCTAGGCCGCTGCTACTATCCGATGATCGATGCGCTTGATGCACCCGCGTCTTCAGGCCACCACGAGCAGTGGGTCGAAGGCACGAATCTGTCGTTCGGATTTGTCGAGTCACCCAAGGGCCACGTCGATGCCGTGGATAAAGCGCCGCATGAATATTTCACCTACGTGATTCAAGGCGAAATGGATGCCGAGGTGAACGGCGAGAAGAAACACGTGGTCGAAGGCGATGTGATTCAAATTCCGCGCGGCGCATCGTACCGCTGGACGGTGACAAAGAATGTGCGCCACGCCGGGGTGAAATCCACGCCAAACGTAGAAGCGCATATCGATCAACATGGCGCAGCGGATAACTGGCGCGGTTAAAAAGGCTTTGGAAACATGCAACGTCAGCGACGCAAACTAACCCTTGGCCTTCTGGCCGGCTTGTCCGGCGCGGCGAGTCTGCGCGCCCGAGCGCAGAAAGCCAAACCCGCCGAAGCGCCGGCAATGGCGCCGCCGCCCGGCACGCGCGACACCATCGTTGCGCTGGTGCGGCAGTTTCAGGGGCCAATACGCAAGTTTCAGGACATTAGACCGCTCACCGGCATGACGGTGCAGGGGCTGGAGAATCAGCCTGACATGCTGCCGCTGATCGACACTTTTGTCGGCGATCTGGATATCCGCTATGCCTTTGATGCCGACAGCGGCTTTCGCTATCTGACCGAGCGTGACATGAAAGCGTTGAAGCTCACGCGCGATCAACTCCTGCCGCTGGCGGTGGCGAATCAACGCAAGCTGTATCCCAAAATGACCGTTGAACGCCCGGCGCTGGCGGTGGGCATGTTTGCCAACGGCGGCGAACTGGAACCCGCCAAAATGCTCGACTTCGATTTCTGGGAAAAAGAAAGAACTCGTCCGCTGTATGCCGGCGGCGACATCATCTGCGCCGTGCCCGCGCGTGATGTATGCTGGTTCTCCGCGTTAAAGCCCGCCGACAACGTGGTTAATCTGCGCATCAACACCGAACGCGCGCATAAAGAAGCCGGCGCACGCGCCATATCCAAATTGTTGTTCGTTTGGCGTAACAAGCGCTGGGAAGTGCTGGAGTAAGCGCGCCGGCGGTCCTATTTATTTCACGAAATCGTAAACCGATTGAATAGGCCGGCCATCCTTGAAGGCGATGGGTTTGGTGACGCATTCGGTGAGATCGCCGGTGGTGGGAATCACCAGATTGTGCCGTCCGGGGCCGCCCGCAACGACAATGAAAATGCTCTCGGGTGATTTCACCACCGGCATGGTGGCTTCATCGTTGATGATGTCGATCCAGACTTTGGGTTCCGTGGCGTGAAACCAGCCGCCACGGTCGCGCGCGTCCTTGACCATTTGCCGCGCGTATTCAAACAGGGCTTGCTTGATGTCCTGCTTGGTCCAGCCGAACGACGCCATGAAGCGCGCGCCCTCGGGCGCGAACACGATCATGTTTTCGCCCGGACGGTAGATGCCGTTGGTGCCCAGATGCGCCATGGTGGAGGCGACGGTGCCCAGATATCGCTGCGGCGTTTTGGCCACATGTTCAAATGAATTGACCGGACACTGGCCGGGAAAGATTGTCACTGTGCTGGTATCGCGCGCGTAACCCATCTCGACGTGCAGCGGGTCCCACGGACTTTCTTCCTCGTATTCGCCGATGCAATAGGTGTAGCGCGCAGGCATGCCGTGCGTGGACATGTCGGTGACCTGCGGCATGGCGCCACCGATGTTGCGAAAGATCAGGCGCACTGCGCGGCCGATGGTGGCATTCGCGCGCCAGCCGGGGCCGAAGCATTGCC
Source organism: Nitrosomonadales bacterium (assembly GCA_009885185.1). The sequence continues at coordinate 2,371 of VFLF01000496.1, forward strand.
CGGCGCAATTCACATCCAGCTCCTTGCGGATGGGGCCGTTAATCAGCACCAGATGCGCCGCCGGATTGGTGGTGGTCTGGCGGCCATAGAGGTTGTATTTTTCCTCCATCGACGCCTGCACGGCAGTGAGCACCACCGGAAAATATTCAGGTTTGCAACCTGCCATTACACAGTTGATCGCCAGCAACTCGATGGTGGCTTCGGCGTTGCGCGGTGGCAGCTCGCACAACACCTCGCCCGGCGCGCGGTCGGTAAAGCGCAGCATTTCCTCCACCGCATCCTCGGTCGGCGGAATGATCGGCAGGCCGTCCGTCCAGCCGCGCTCGTGAAACAGGTTGTTGATCTCGAGCACCGACCCTGGCACGCGCAATTGCTCGGTGGTAAACCGTTTGGGGCCGGTCACGCGCTATCCTTTTTGTTATCCGTTGGCGCGCGTGTCACCGCAGCGGTGATCTGGTCAAAAATCGCATCGGCGCTGACGCGCAACTCATCCTCCGACATCGACACGATGGGGTGCGGCACCACCGAAAAAGCAAGATCGGGCTGCTTCAACAGACGGCGCTGCGTTTCGGTGGATTTCACAAAACCCGACGTTACGATGGTGGCGGTCGCCACGCCGCGCTTTTCGAGTTCTACACTGTCGTGGACACTCCACGACGTGCAGGAGCCTCAATCCGCGATGCCGGTGACCACCGCCTGACATCGGGACGCGAGGTCGTCGAGCATGGCTTTGGGCGCGCCCTTGCCGGCTTCGGGTTTTTTCATGCGCACGAATTGCACGCCGTGAATTTTTCCCGCCAGCCGTTGCTGCAAGCGATCCAGTACCTGCGCCGAGTTGTGCTTGTGGTTGTCGAGCAGGCCGATGACAAACGGCGCGCCGCTGGCGCGCGCCGCCGGAGTCACGGCGCGATTCTTCGCCGTGGATTCCTTGCCCACGGGGACGAATACTAAAGTGGTATCCGATGCATCGGGAAGAGCACCCATGCGCTTGATCTCCTGAAGA
>VFLF01000406.1 GCA_009885185.1 Nitrosomonadales bacterium
CTCGACATCGTCCTTGTCGAGCTGGGAGATCACATTGTCGGTGCCTTCGGCCGCGTACAGCGGGCAGAAATCCGTGAGCTTGCCCGGCGCGATCAACACCCCGCCCGCGTGCATGCCGACGTTGCGCGTGAGGCCTTCGACTTTACCGGCCAGCGCCAGCAACTCCGCGACCTCCTCTTCGTTTTTTTCACGCTCTTTGAGCTGCGGCTCCATCTCGCGCGCCAGTTCCAGCGTGATCAGTTTGCCGGGTGCAAACGGAATCAGCTTCGCCAGTTGATCGCAAAAGGTGTACGACATTTCGAGTACGCGCCCCACGTCGCGCACCACCGCCTTGGCCGCCATGGTGCCGAAGGTGACAATCTGCGACACGCTGTCGGCGCCGTAGCGCTGCTTGACGTAATCGATCACGCGGTCGCGTCCGTCCTGACAGAAATCGATATCGAAGTCGGGCATCGATACGCGCTCCGGGTTCAGAAAGCGTTCGAACAGCAGGTTGTAACGCAGCGGATCCAGATCGGTAATGCCAAGGCTGTAGGCCACCAGCGACCCCGCGCCGGAGCCGCGCCCCGGCCCCACCGGCACGCCGTTGTTTTTAGCCCAGTTGATAAAGTCGGCCACGATCAAAAAGTAACCGGGAAACCCCATCTGCAAAATCACCTTGATCTCGAACTCAAGGCGCTCAACATAACGCGGCATTTCGCGCTCACGCGCCTCGGCATTGGGATAGAGCACCGCCATGCGCTGCGCCAGACCTTCGTGCGCGCGCAGCTTCAGGTAATCATCCAGGCTCTCGTTGTTGGGCGTGGGGAACAAGGGCAGTTTGCTTTTGCCCAGCTCCAGCTTGAGGTTGCAGCGCTTGGCGATTTCCACGCTGTTGGCGAGCGCCTCCGGCATGTCACTAAAAATTTCGGCGATTTCCTGCTGCGTGAGGAAGTACTGCTCCTCGGTAAAGTGCCGGGGCCGGCGCTGATCCGACAGCATGTGCCCCTCGGAAATACACACGCGCGCCTCGTGGGCGCGAAAATCGTCGGGCCGCAAATACTGCACGGGATGCGTCGCCACCACCGGCAATTTCAATGTCGCGGCCAGATTGAGCGAACGCTGCACACAGGTTTCAACCGGAATCACCGCCGCGCCCGCGGTCATTGCGCCGGGGCCGGGCCGCTGCACTTCGATGTAAAAGCGGTTAGGGAACAACGCCGCCCAGTCGCGCGCGAGCTTCGCCGCTGCCTCGCCGTTTTCGGCGATCAACGCCTGCCCGACATCGCCGTGATGCGCGCCCGACAGGGCAATCAGCCCCTCGGTGGCGTTCGCGCCGCCGCCTTCGGAAAACCACTCGGGCCGGATTTCGCAGCGGCCGCGATACTGATTCGACCGATACGCGCGGGTAAGCAAGTCGCACAAGCGCAGATAACCGGTATGGTTTTGCACGAGCAACAACAGACGAAAGGCCTTGTCACGGTCCGCGTCGTTGGTGAGCCACACGTCGCAGCCGATGACGGGCTTCACGCCTGCGCCGCGCGCCGCCTTGTAGAACTTGACCATGCCGAACACGTTCGACAGGTCGGTCAGCGCCAGCGCCGGCATGCCGTCGGCGGCGGCAGCGGCAACCGCGTCGTCAATGCGCACGATGCCATCAACGATGGAATACTCGCTGTGCAAGCGCAGGTGTACGAACGAAGGGGCGACCGGTGGTTGCATGGCGCTATTTTAGCGGCTCGCGTCATGACATGCGCGGGGTTGCTGCATAATCGTCACACCAGAACCGCAAGCAAAGAAAAAACAAATGAAAACAAGCCGTTCCGAATTTCACACTATCCGCGGCATCCGCCATCACGTGCGCTTGTGGGGCGATGCCGCCAGCCCCAAACTATTTTTACTGCACGGCTGGATGGACGTATCGGCCTCGTTCCAGTTCCTGGTGGATGCGTTTAAACAGGATTGGCTGGTGATCGCGCCGGACTGGCGCGGCTTCGGGTTAAGCGATTGGACGCGCGAAGGCTACTGGTTTCAGGACTACTACGCCGATCTGGATGCGCTGCTGGATATTTATTCGCCGGACGCGCCCTCCAACGTGGTCGGGCATAGCATGGGCGGCACCGTCGCCTGCACCTATGCGGGCATACGGCCGGCGCGGGTGGCCAAACTGGTGTCGCTGGAAGGTTTCGGCATGGGCCGCGCCAGCGCCGATATGGCGCCGGGCCGCTATGAGCGCTGGCTTGATGAACTGAAAGAAGCGCCGTCGTTTCGGCCCTATGCCACGTTCGATGCGGTCGCGGCACGCCTGATGAAGAACAATCCGCGTCTCGCCCGTGACCAGGCGGATTTTCTCGCGCAACACTGGGCGCGACGCGCCTCCGATGGCGAGATCGTGCTCAACTTTGATCCGCGCCACAAGATCGCGAATCCGGTGTTAAGCCGTCTCGAAGAACTGCTGGAATGCTGGAAGCGCGTGACCTGTCCCACGCTATGGGTGGTGACCGACGAGATCGATCCGCGCGGCTGGCGCAAGGACACGCCGGCGCAAATGGCCGAGCGCAAGGCCGCCTTTCGCGATTTCAGCGAAGTGCTGCTCGACAACAGCGGACACATGATGCATCACGACCAGCCGGAAAAGCTGGCCGCAATCATCGAAACCTTCCTGCTGCGGGAATAATCCGCGCGCCGCCGCATGTGCGGCGCGCAACCCGCGTTACTCGACGAAAATATTCGGAAACGCGAATCCGCCGGTAATCATCATGATGAAGCACTTGCCGATCCACGTCATTTTCTCGGCGCCGGTCATGTCGGTAAAGGGTTTTCCGCTGGGCGGAGCAATGAATTCCGGAATAGTCGTTTGCGGATCAACCATGTGAGTCTCCTGATGGGAAGTTGGAAAGAGAATCGCCACGCGCCGGCAACCAACAAATTTAACGTTGTTCGATGCCGCAAACACAAGCAAGCCGCGCAACCATTCAGTCTGCATTGTGGGGGCCATGCGCTTACCTCAACCTTACCGATACGATTTTTCGTTTGATGGGCGCGCGGCATCCAGATGCATACAGATGGCGCGTATTCCGTCGAGGATGCGCGGTGACTGGCGCTGAATGCCGTCGGGCGCGATGTAACGCACGGGAATCGTGCGCAAAGCCGCCGGTCGCATGCGGCCCCATCTCGCGGCGAAATCAGCCTCCGC
>VFLF01000591.1 GCA_009885185.1 Nitrosomonadales bacterium
AGCGCGACATGATTGTTTCCAACATCGCGCGCGCGGAAGATATTTCCGCCGATGCCATGGCCGCCGCGATCCGCTGGGACTGGACCTCGTTCCGGCAATATATGGATGTGGTCGACAAGCAGCCCAAGGCAATCAACTACGCCGCCAACATCGGCCACTCCGCGCTGCGCACGCACATCATGGGCGAGCGCGCGTTCGAGCAGCTGGCAACGAACGATGATCTGCGCGCCATGGAGCGCGAATTGCTCGACGCGCTCGACGCGGGCGCCATCGGCTTTACCAGCTCGCGCTCCACCGGCCACAAGCTGCCGGAACCGGACAACCGCCCTGTCGCCTCCAATCACGCGTCGTGGGAAGAAATGGAACAGCTCGTCTGCCTGATGGGAAAAACCGGCCGCGGCCTGTTCGAGTATTCACGCGAACGCGAAGCCCGCTCATCCGACCCCAAGGTGCGCAAGGCGGTCAACGACCGCCTGCTCGATCTCGCGGTCAAAAGCGGCGTGCCCGTCACCTTCGGCATACCCGCCGGCAGCGCGGGCGTGGCCGACGCGCTGAATCTGCTGGATGCCACCGCCGAGGCGGGCGGCCGCATGTTCGGACAGACGCATACGCGCGGCATTTCCCACATGCTGTCGTTCAAGGGACGGTTGCAGTTCGACGATCTGCCTGAATGGCAAGCCGTGCGCGGCCTGTCGATCGACGCGCAGCGCAAGGCGTTCAGCGATCCGCAACGGCGCAAGATTCTGGTGGATGCCACCAAGCGCGGCGGCTACCGCACCGGCGGCGGCGAGCCGCGCAAGCCGAACTACGATCATATGTATGTGATGCGTAACGCGGTGTCGGGCAATCGCACCGTCGACGCGCTGGCAGCCGAGCGCGGCGTCGATCCGGTGGAGGTGATGATGGATCTGGCAGTGGCCTCCGATTTTAATCAGCTCTTCATGCAATTTGATCCCGCGACAGTGCCCAAGAGCGACGAAGAGTCGCTCGCCACGCTGAAGCACCCGCGCACGGTGATGACGTTTTCCGACTCGGGTGCGCATGTGAGCCTCATCATGGATTCATCGATACACACGCACCTGCTCGCCTACTGGGTACGCGAAAAGCAGGCGTTCACGCTGGAAGAAGGCATCAAAATGATTACGCTCGCGCCGGCGATGGCCTGGGGATTCACCGATCGCGGCTTGCTGCGGCAGGGCTGCATCGCGGACATCAACATTTTCGACCCGGCGACCATCGCGCCGGAAATGCCGACCATCGAAAACGACCTGCCGACCGGCGCGCGCCGCCTCAAGCAAAAATCCAAGGGCATCATGACCACGGTGCTGGGCGGCAAAGTCACGTTTAGAAATGGCGAACACACCGGCGCGATGAGCGGAAAGTTGCTTAGGTCGCGTGCGGCGGGCGTGCAATAGCCGCCGCCGTTTTTGTACGACAATATAGCCCGTAGGTTGGCGGTGAACGAAGTGAACCCCAACAAGCGCGCGATCACGCAAAGGAAAAAATGATGTCAGAGCTTAAATTCATCAAACTCGACGACGTAAAAGCGCAAAACATGCGCGGCCTGCCCGCGGAGGCCGGGTACGTCAAACGCATCGTCGCCACGCCGAAGTTTTATTTCAACATCGATGAAATCGCGCCCGGCCATAGTCCGCACAGTTGGCACAAGCACGACCAGTACGTGCATGATGGCGTGAAGGTCGAATACCCGGCGGATTTCGAGGAAATTTATTTTGTGCTGGGCGGCACGGGCGTGCTGCAATGGAAGACCGCATCGGGTGAGATTCAGGAACAACAGGTAGGCCCCGGCGATACGATCTACATGCCGCCGGACGTGATCGAGCATCAGTTGCTCAACAACAGCGGCGAGAACATCCGCATCGCCGTGGTGGGTGTGCCACCGCCTAAGCGAACGCCGGTCAAGCCGGCGTAGAGAACACCGGTGTGGTTGTTAAACCAGCCGGAACATCAGCACACCCACGACGGTGAGTGCGATGCCCATCAGTTCCAGCGCGGTGATCTTTTCGCGAAAATAAAGCCACGAGATCGTCAACGTGAACACCGTTTCGATCTGGCCGACGGCTCGCACGTAGGACGCATTCTGCAAGGCGAAGGCGGAATACCAGCCGATGGAGCCGAGCGCGCTGGTAAGGCCGATGAAGCCGGCGATGCCGCGCATCGGCCACATCTGACGGAAAACCGCGGGCTCCCGGTGGGCGAGCCACAGGCCGAGGCAAACGGTTTGCATGGCGGTGGCGAGCACTACCGTCCACGCCGAGCGCCACAGAAAATGATGCTGCTCGCCGAGTTCAAGCGTGGCGGCGCGCAGAAACAGATAGGAAAACGAAAACAGCAAGGCGCATGCGAAGGCAATTTGTGATGGCCGCCCGAGCACGAGGTGTGACAGCGCTTCACCGCGCGTAGCGAACGCCGCCCCACCCATCTTGCCCAGCAGCATCAGAATCACGCCCCCCATCACTACCAGTATCGCCACCCAACCCAGCGGCGTGACGAATTCCGAGAACAGCAGCGTGCCGATCAGCGCGGTCAGAATCAGGTCGGTTTTGGTGAGCATGGTACCGACCGCGAAGTTTTTGAGCTGAAACATCTGGATCAGCAGCGCGGTGGCCAGCACCTGCGTCAACGCGCCGCCCGCCGTATGCAGCACAAACAACGGCTTGAATGCCGGCGCGCCCAAGCCGGTGTAGAGTGTGGCCGCGGCCAAAAACACCAGCAACACCGGCAGGCCAAATAATGAGCGCACATAGGTCGTGCCCATGGTGGACATGCGCTGGTTGAGCTGCTTCTGCGCGGCGGTGCGCACCGATTGCATGAGCGCGGCGAATACCGACAACGGTATCCATAGCCAGCTGGCTTCCATCAATTGCTCAGGCGCAGCGACGCAAAGAATACCCCCTCGCCGCTGTTGACGGGGGAGAGGGCGGGGGTGAGGGGGAAGCGCGAGATCAAACCAAGCGGCACGTTCATCGCGCCACGGGCTTGCGGACGGCTTTCTTCGGCGTTTTGCGCTTTACAGCGGCGCGTTTCGTTTTGGGCGCGGCGCGCGTTGTACGCTTCACCGGCTTGCGTGCGGTTGCTGCTCCCGGTTCGCCCGCCAGCCGGCTGCGCGTGCTGCCTTCGGACATGCAATGCCCGCCGCCCTGAAAAATATCCGCGGGCGAATTACCCGACGGGCCTTCGCGCTTCAGTATTTCCGCGGCGTAATCCTCACTGCGATCACGCGGCTGGTAGCCCATGCGATAGGCGTTGACGTTATCGAACCACGCGCGCGCGTTGTCCGAGATGCCGTAGACGATTTCGAATGTAAGGTTCGGTCGTTCGAGACCGAGAATCACCAACTGCGCCATATCGCGTGCGCTGATCCAGATCGCCAGCCGCCGCCGGTCGATGGGTGCTCGATTGACGTTGCCGATGCGCATGCAAAACATTTCCATGCCATAGCGGTCGGCGTAGAGGCTGGAGAGCGCTTCGTTAAACACTTTCGACACGCCGTAACGGCTGTCGGGCTTAGGATACACACGGTGATCGATGGTCTGTGTCACCGGATAAAATCCCACCGCATGATTCGACGTGGCCACCAGAAAACGCTTTACGCCATTACGCCGCGCCGCTTCCAGCGTGTTGTGAAACCCAATGATATTGGCGTTGAGAATGTGTTCCCAATCATGCTCGCCCGACTGTCCGCCGAAGTGAACCACGGCATCCACACCCTTAGTGATACGCAGCGCG
>VFLF01000275.1 GCA_009885185.1 Nitrosomonadales bacterium
CGTCGGCCACGTCGACGCGGGCTATCCAGTATCCCTTGGACATGGTGTTTTCCTTTTTTATCGGACAAACGGGGATTTACCCCACCACCGCCACCGCCTCGATCTCTACCAGAAAATCGCCGCGCGCCAGCGCCTGCACACCCACCAGCGTGCTCGCGGGCGGATGGGTTTTCGATACGTATTTCTCCCGCACCGATTGCAGCAGCGCGCGTTGTTGCGACTGGAAACCGACCACGTAGACATTGAGCTTCACCACATCGGCGAAGGTCGCGCCCGCGCCGGCCAGCGCGAGGCCGAGATTTTTATACACCTGCTCGGTTTGCGCCAGTAAGTCGCCTTTGCCGACGATATTGCCTTCGACATCCTGTGACACCTGGCCCGCAATGTAGATGGTGGTGCCGCCCTGCACGCTGATGGCAGGCGTGTAGTAGCCGGGCTTGATGAGGCCTTCGGGGTTGAAGAATTTCTTTTCCATGGTAAACCTCCGTGCTGCGTGGTTAGGTGGTTGGGCGATGATGAACGACGAAAGTCTACTCCATTCCACCGTGCGAACGCAGGCTTGCACATGTCCAGCCACGCCGTTACATTGCGAATCGCCGCATTGCATTGCGCGCCGCCAAAACCTGTTGTGTCCTGTTTACCCTGTTTTATTCGCAAGCCAAACACCATGCCCCCTGCCTCTTTGCCCCTGCTGGATCGTTCGACCCTGATCGTGCCGCTCAGCAGCGAACGCTTTCTCGCCAAGGCGCATTTGCGCGGCGCGGACAGCATCATGCTTGATCTCGAAGACGGCGTTGCGCCCAATGCCAAAGTGGCGGCGCGCGAGCGGCTTGCGTCGGCGGTAAAAGAAGTCAACCGAGGCGGCGCGCGGGTCAAGGTGCGTATCAACCGCCCGCTCGACATGGTGGTGCGCGACATCGAGGCGGCAGTGATTCCCGGCGTGTCGGTGCTGCACATCGCCAAGGTGGAAAGTCCCAGTCATGTGCATCTGCTTGCCGAGCTGGTTGAAAAACTCGAAACCGAACGCGGCCTGCCCGCGATGAGCGTGACGCTGGCGGCATCGCTTGAAACCCCCGGCGCATTCCGCCAGGTGTATGAAATCGCCGCCGCCCATCCGCGCCTGACCACCATCGGCTTAGGCCCGGAAGATTTTTCCGCCGAGTGCGGTTTTGAGCCGACGCCGGAAGCGCTGTTTTATCCCAAGCAAGTGACGCTGTTCGCGGCCAAGGCCGCTGGCATCATGGCCAGCGGCTATATGGGTTCGATTGCGGACTTCACCGATCTGGCGGCGTTTCGCGCGGTGATCCGTCGCTCGCGCAAGCTGGGTTATCGCGGCGGCGCCTGCATCCACCCGGATCAGGTGGCGGTGTTGAATGAAGAATTCGCGCCCTCCGCGCAGGAAGTGGCTGACGCGCAAGCGATCGTCGATGAAGCCGCGGCGCAGTTTGCCAAGGGCATCGGCGCGTTTCCCTACAAAGGCAAAATGATCGACATGCCGGTGGTGAATCGCGCGCGCGAGATTGTAGGTGTTGCGGCTGCCGTGGCGGCGCATGCGGCGCGTACACGGGCGTTGTTGGGTGGTTGAGATTTTTTAATTCAAAAAACTTTGAACCACAGATGAACACAAATAAACACAGATGAAAAACCAAACCCTGTCGTTCCCGCGCAGGCGGGAACCTATGACACACGTGCCACTTGTGACGGCTTATGGATTCCCGCCTGCGCGGGAATGACAAGTTGGGGTTCTCTGTGATCTCTGTGTCCTCTGTGGCAAAAACCGATTTTTAGCGGAGTAGAAAAAAGTGGAAATCTGGACCAAAGCACAAATGGCATCGATACACACGATGCTCAACCCCAAATCGCTGGCCATCGTGGGCGCCACGCCGCGCCAGCAGTACGGCGGGCGCATGCTGAATGCCGCGCTGCGCATGAAGGGCCGCGTCAATGTGTATGCGGTGAATCCGAAGTACGACGAAATTCTCGGCGTGAAGTCCTACAAGAACATCACTGAGTTGCCGGAAACGCCCGATGTGGTGGCGGTAGTGGTGCCATATAACCACGTGCTCGCCACGCTGAAGGAAGCGCACGCCAAGGGCACGCGCGCGGCCATCGTCATCTCCGCCGGTTTTTCGGAGCGCGGTCTGTCCGACCGCGCGGATTTGCAGGCCGAAGTCGCGGCCTATGCGCGCGAGTCGGGCATACGCATCAGCGGGCCGAATTGTCTGGGGCTGGCGAATATACGCGACGACATCTGGCTCACCTCCTCCAGCCGGCAGATGACGGGTGTAAACGGCAAGGTGGGGCTGGTGTGCCAAAGCGGCGCAACACTATTCGGGCCGTTTCTCGCGCGTGCCGCCGATTCGGGCATGGGCTTGAGTTACGTCGTGTCCACCGGCAACGAGGCCGATCTGGATTTCGCCGATTTCGCGCGTTACCTGCTCGACGACGAAGGCACAACGGTGATCGCCGGTTTTGTCGAGGGCTTCAAAAACG
>VFLF01000699.1 GCA_009885185.1 Nitrosomonadales bacterium
CGGCGATGGAGCCGGTGCTGGCGACCTATCGCACGCGTTTCGAACCCAGGCTATTTACCATGCTCACGGGCACTTAACGTCACCGCACAACCGGGCCTTGGCGGCACGGATATAAAAGAACATAATAACAATGAGTTACGCGATATTCTTGATTGACGCAATGAAGGCACGACAATGAATCCTACGGATATGGGCGGGCAAGTGGCGATTGACCTCAGTCAAACCCAGAAAATCGCCACGCAGTTTCGTGAGGCGGACACCATTGCTGCGCTGGCAAAAGCGGCGGCGTGGATGGATTCGCTCAGAAAAACCACGGGTTTCACCATCGCGCAGCGTTACGACAACGTGGATCTGCTCGACACCGCCACGCGCGCGCATCAAAAGCAGATCGGCGACAACTACCTGTTGCTGTTGCAGGCGAATCGCAGACGCGAGAAAGAACTCTGGGAGACGGCCTACGCCTTCTGGACCGCATTGAGCGCTGTTTACCTGCAATGCGTGGAGCAGGCATCCGCGGATCCCGCGGCGGCCGCCAAAATCAAGGCCAAGCTGCTGCTGATGGCCGCCCGCGGGGCGCGGGCCGCGGGCATGCGCGTCAAGTGGATTTCGTTTCGCTTCGGCCTGGTGGAAGCATCCATCTGGAAGGACCTGGGGCGTTGTCTGAGTTTTGCCGAGGAGCACGGTTTTGCCGACAAGGCGGTGCCACTGTACTTGTCGAATCAAGCAAAAAGTTCGGTGAGCGAGGAGTTTTTGCGCGCGGCCATGCTGTCTGCCTCCACCACTGACAGCCTGACGGTGATGGAGCAGGAAATCGTCGACCGCTGGATCGAACATTTCACCAGCGCCTTTGTGCTGGGCGGCAAGCCCGCCAAGGGGCTCAATCTGTGTTTTGATGTGAACGGCGCACAACCGCCGCGCCGGGTCTTCGGCGCGCCGGCGAAAGGCGCGCGCCTGTGCTATTTCGGCGCGTCCGAGGCGTTGCCGCAGATACAGGAATATATCGACGCGACAAAAAAGACCGGCGTCACGCCGGTGCCGTTTCGTTTGCCCAAGGGCGGCGAGACCAAGCACGTGGTGAAAGTGCTGGGACATCTGCTGCTGCACTGGGGCGAAGCGCCGCCGGCACGCGAATGGGATCGCCGCCTGACGACCACCAGTATCGAAATCCGCCATGACTTTGGCACCGTGCTGCAGACGCTTGAACAAGTGGAGAGTGGCGACCTCGATTTCACCGGGCGATTTGCGCGTCCCGAATTCTGGATCGTCGATAACGCGGGACGCGGCGGTTATCGCGCGATTGTGCCCAAGGGGTTGCGCGCTTGGCTGCGATTGGGCGCACTGATCGCCATGCGCTTGGAGTTTCGTGATTTCTGGAGCGTCGCAGTGATACGCCGCGTGGAGAGCGACGAACATCAGCAACGCAAGGTCGGCATACGCATGATTTCGCGCAGGCCGGTCTCCGCATTGATGCAATCGAAAGCGCACGCCGGCGTCAATATGCGCCCCGAGCAAGGTATTCTGCTCAACACCAAGCCCAGCCGCGATGGCGGCGTACACCTGCTGATGCGCCCGGGCACGTTTACCCTGAAGGATGACATTGAAGTCACCTTCGGCCCCGAGAGCAAATCGATGTCGCTGACGCCTTCGCGCATCGTCGAGACCGCCGTCGATTACGAGTGGATACGCTACACCGTGAAGAAGTAGTCCATGGTCAACGCAGCCATCGTCGGCATCGGCTGGTGGGGACAAAAAATCGTCACCGCTGTGCAGGGTAAGAGTTCGCGCCTGTGTTTTATACGCGGCGTGAGCAAGGAACCCGACGAGGCGCGCGACTTTGCCGCGCGCCACGGCCTGTTGTTATCGACCGAACTCGATGACGTACTCGCAGACCCCGACGTGCAGGCCGTGGTGCTCGCCACGCCGCATTCGCTGCATACCGAACAAATCATCGCTTGCGCGCGGGCCGGAAAGGCAGTGTTTTGTGAAAAATCGCTGGCGCTGACGAAGGCCGACGCCATGCGCTCGGTGGCGGCGTGCAAACAGGCAGGCGTGTTGCTCGGCATCGGCACCAACAAGCGCTTCTGGCCGTGCATGCGCGAACTGCGGCGCGTGGTCGATAGCGGCGCGCTGGGGCGCTTATTGCATGTCGAAGGCCACTACAGCAATGAGAATACCGGCAGGCATTTTTCGTCGTGGCGCACCAATCCCGACGAAGCGCCCGCAGCCGGCCTGACGGGCTCGGGCATCCACGTGCTCGATGCGCTGGTGAGTTACGCCGGCGCCGCGCGCCGCGTGCAGGCGCAGGTGGTTTCGCTGCAACCGCAACCCGATCCGCGTGACACCATTACCGTGATGTTTGAATTTGAAAGCGGCGCCAGCGGCACGCTGGCCGCGATACGCTCCACGCCGTTTTACTGGCGCATCCACGTGTTCGGCGATGTAGGCTCCGCCGAGGCGCTGGACGAAACCGAATTGGTGGTGCGGCTGAAAGGTAAACCGCCCGAGCGCACCACCTATGAACCGGTGGATACGCTGCGGGCGGAGTTTGATGTGTTCGCGGATGCGCTGGAAGGGCGCGCGCCGTATCCGGTGCCGACGGCGGAGATGATTGCTACCGTGGCGGCGTTTGAGGCGATTGTGGCGTCGGTTAAGTCAGGCGCGATAGTTAACACATAAGTAAATACATAAGTGTTTGTTTTTATTGGGTATTATTTCATCGCCGCCACGACGGCATCGCCCATCTGGGTGGTGCTTGCCTTGCCGCCGAGATCACCGGTGAGGTGCTTGCCCTCGGCAATGACTTTTTCCATCGCGTCGTCCATGATTTTTGACGCCGCCGTGGCTTTGGCGTCTCCGCGTTTACGGCCCAGCCATTCGAGCAGCATCTTGCCGGACATAATCATGGCGTAGGGGTTGGCGATGTTTTTGCCGGCGATGTCGGGCGCGGAGCCGTGCGTCGCTTGCGCCATCGCCTGCGTGTAGCCCGCCACGAGGCCGGGCGCGAGACCAAGCCCGCCGACCAGGCCCGCGCCTTCATCTGTGAGAATGTCGCCGAATTGATTGGTGGTGACCACCACGTCGAACATTTGCGGCTTCATCACCAGCTTCATGGCGAAGCCGTCAACCAGCACTTCGTTCAGCGTCACGTCGGGGTATTCCGGTTGCAGCTTGCGGCATTCCTCCGCAAACATGCCGCACACG
>VFLF01000431.1 GCA_009885185.1 Nitrosomonadales bacterium
GCCATGATTCGCGATACACCACTTCCGTTCGTCCTGAGCCCTTCGACTACGCTCAGGACAGGCTTGTCGATGGGCGTGGATGCCAACGAGGGCTTCGACAGGCTCAGCCCGAACGGGGTAATTGATTTGGAAAGATATACAGGCAAAATATTCTAGCATGCAGGTTGTTACGCGCGCGTCAGCACCGCGCCGAAAAATCCATCCGTGCCGTGCTGATGCGGCGTGAGTCGCAGATATTTTCCGGTGCGCAGGGCGATGCGTTGCTGCGTCAGCACGCTGTCGCAATCGACGAGGCTGAAGGCCGGTGTGGCGGCAAGGAATGCTTCGACGATGCCTTCGTTCTCCTCGGCGAGCAGGCTGCACGTCGCGTAGACCAGTCGCCCGCCGGGTTTCACCAGCGCCGCCGCTGCGTTCAGAATCGCGGTTTGCTTGACCACAAGTTCCGCCACGCTCTGCGGTGATTGCCGCCACTTCAAATCGGGGTTGCGGCGCAGTGTGCCCAATCCACTGCACGGCGCATCGACCAGCACGCGATCCGCCTTGCCCGCCAGGCGTTTGATGCGGATATCGGTTTCGCGCGCGATCACCTGCGCGCGCAGATTCGACAGACCGGAGCGCGCCAGACGGGGTTGCAGTTTTTTCAGGCGCGCGGCGGAGGTGTCGAAGGCATAAAGCCGGCCGCGGTTATGCATCATCGCACCTAGCATCAGCGTCTTGCCGCCCGCACCCGCACAAAAATCGATGACGAAATCGTGCCGGGTCGGCGCCAGCAGGCAACACAGCAACTGGCTGCCTTCGTCCTGCACTTCGATCGTGCCGTCGATAAACAGCGGGTGGCGGTTAATCGCGGGTCGGCCCTCGATGCGCAGTCCGTGCGGCGAGTAAGGCGTCGGCGTGGCGACGATGCCGCTGGCCGCCAGCGTAGCCAGCACGTCATCACGTTTCGCGCGCAGCGTGTTCACGCGCAAGTCGAGCGGCGCGGGCGAAGCGAGGCCACGTCCCAACGCCAGAATATCCGCCTCCGCCGTGTACGACAGCAGTTTCTCGACCACCCAATCGGGAAGTTCCGCCTGCACCGGCAGCGGCAGATCGTCGGTGTTGACGGCTTTGATCGTGTTGACGAGGTCGTCGTCGCCGCGCCGCAACACCGGCGCCAGCTCGCGCGCATTCAGGCCCTGCGTGCGTGCAAGCCACGCCAGCAGCAGCGCGCGCGCGCCGCCCTGATTGCTCAGGTGATCGAGCATGCGTTTGCGGCGCAGCACGCCGAACACTGCTTCGGCGATAAAGGCGCGGTCGTTCTGGCCGAGCTCGTGATGCTCGCGAAAATAGCGGCTGACAATGCCGTCGGCGGGATAGTCGAACTTCAATACCGTCGTCAGCACATGCACGGCGGCTTCGAATTGTGCGGAAGTGAATTTCAAAATTAGGCCTGACGCGCGATCTCTCGCGCCATGAGTGCGGTGAATCTGCGAATACGAGTTAGTCGCTGATATTGATTTCGGTCACTACCTGCTCGCCGGTGGGCGCGCCGTCGCGGCCGATAAACCGTATGCGCACCGGCAGGTAGCGGTAGTCTGCCGCCAGCCAGATTTCCATGCTTTCGCTGCCTTCGCGCCGTACTTGCTTTACCGGCAGCGTGCGGATTTTGCCCATCGGGGTGTCCAGTGTTTCCTCGGCCAGCACGTCGAGTGCGTAGTTTTCAAAGCGGGTGCCGTTGGTGATGGCGATCTGCACGCGGCCCGGCGGCGGCGGCGCGAGCGATAACTTGTACATAAAGCTCAGGATGTCCTGACTGCCGGCGGGCAGCGCCGCGCTGCGCTGCGCCTCGCCGCGACCGAGTGTGATGCTGTTCTTGTTCCAGTCGAATTGCGCCACGGATTCATCGGTTTGGCCGCGCCGGCTGCGCGCCGACACAAAACTGTCGGGGCGCAGGCCGTGTTCCGTCATACGCCCGCTGCTGCGAAAAATACGCTGCTCATTGCGGAACACGCTGGCAAGCCCGCTGGTGCCGGAGGTGCTTTCGAGCTTGTAGGTGTCGGTGCCGGTTTCCCAGCTTTGCACAGTGCGCGCGACTTCGAATTTATTGGTGCCCATGTACAGCGCGTAGGCGATGCGTCCGCGGCGCGGCAGACTCTTGATGACGGCGCGTTCCGGCATAAAGGTGCTGGACGCGGCGTCCGCGATCACGATGGGTTCGGGCGCGGCGGGCGGTTCCGCGGGCGCGGCCTTTGTGGCGTCGGCGGTGGTGTCGGGCGCGGCGGGCACCGGCTCGGCAGGGGGCAAGACAGGGAAGGGACTCAGCGTGTCGGAAACCACTGCGCGCGGCGCCGCGGCTATCCTGCGGGGTTGCGTGGGCGCGGCGACCGGTGGCGGTGCAGGCGGCGGTGTGACGCTCACGTCAGGCAAATGTTGCAGACGCGCCTGCAACGGCGGCGGCTCCGATGACTTGAACGGCAGATGCATCCATCCGCCGGACAGCGTCAGCGCATGCGCCAGCGCCGACAGCATCAGGGCGACCAGCAGGATGCGCGAGGAGTGCTTCAAGGCTTGATGTCCAGTCGCGTGACGACTTGCTCGTAGCGCACGCCGTCGTCCTCGATCACCAGCACCTTCACCGGCAGGAAATGAAACTCCGGCGCCAGCCAGATTTCTGTTTGGGATTCATCGGCTTCGCGCTGCCGCACCAGATGCAGCGTGTCGAGCCGCTTCAACGGCGTGTCGATCGTCACGCCGGGCGTTACGCTGTAACGGTAACGGTCGAGCTTGCGACCATTGGTCATGGCGAATTCAATCGTGCGCGGCTTGTTTGGTACCAGATACGGCAGGTGATACATCAGCGACAGCCGGTCCTGGGCCGCGCGCGGCAGCGCCACGGGTTGAATCAATCCATCGTGCATCAGCGTCAGCGTGTCGGCCTTCCAGTCGAAGGTGGCGCTGACCGTGGCATTGTTGCGGCTTCCCTCGAAGCGCAGCGGGCGCAGTCCTTCCTTGGTGACTTCGCCCGCGCTGCTGTAGATGATCGGGCGGCGTTGTGCCAACGCCAGCAAGCCCACGGCTTTGGTTTCGCTGGTCGCTCGGTAGGCGCCGTCTTTCACTTCGAATTGCTCGGTGATGACGCCAACGTGCGCTCCATTGCGAAACAGGTTGTACGAGACCGACACCGTGCCCGGCGTGGCTGCCATGCTGGCGGTGGCGCCACATGCCAATAGTGCAATGAATAAAATTCTCAATAAAAACATATAGTTACGGTATCACGGATCCAGCGCCGGCGAAACCAGTGCTCCGGATGCGGCGTCGGTGTTGTTGATCGTCACCACGCCGTTCGCGCCGAGCTTGGCGCGCCCTTCGCACAGCCAGCGCACGGCCTGCGGATAAATTTGGTGCTCCTGTTCGAGCACGCGCGCGGCAAGCATGTCCTCGGTGTCATTCGCGAGTACCGGCACCGCCGCCTGAATAATGATCGGCCCGCTATCCAGACCCGGCGAGACAAAATGCACCGTGCAGCCGTGTACGCGCACACCCGCTTCCAGCGCGCGATGGTGCGTATGCAGACCGGGAAACGACGGCAACAGCGAGGGGTGAATATTGATCATACGTCCCGAATAACGCGCGACGAATCCTTCGGTCAACACGCGCATGAACCCCGCCAGCACGACAAAATCGGGCTGGTGACGGTCGATCTCGGCGGCCAGCGCCGCATCGAATGTCGCGCGGTCGGCAAACGCACGGTGCGGCACTACGGCAGTATTGACGCCCTGCGCCTGCGCGGTGGCCAGCCCCTTGGCCGTAGGTTCGTTGCTGATGACCGCGACAATCTCGGCGGGCAGGCGCGCCGACGCACGTGCCCTCAGCATCGCCTCCATGTTCGAGCCGCGGCCGGAAATCAGGATGACGATGCGCTTCATGACAGTGCCCGCGGTCAGGTGACGAGGGCCTGCGGCGCGCCCTTCGGCCGGCGCGTGACCTCGCCAATGCGCCAGACTTTTTCGCCGGCGCGCGTGAGCATCGCCTGCGCGCGCGCGGCATCTTTCGGGCTGACCACGATAATGAGGCCGATGCCGCAGTTGAACACGCGGTGCATTTCGCTGTCGGCCACGTTGCCCTGCTGTTGCAGCCAGGTGAACAGCGGCGGCATGGGCCACGAATTCTTGACGATACGTGCGGAGAGGCCCGCCGACAGCACGCGCGGAATATTTTCCACCAAGCCGCCGCCGGTGATGTGGGCGATGCCTTTCAATGGCACTTTTTTTGCCAGCGCCAGCACCGGTTTGACGTAGATGCGCGTGGGCGCGAGGATCAAATCCTTCAAGGCCTTGCCGCCAAGTTTGGCGGACAGGTTCACGCGTTGGGTGCTGATGATCTTGCGGATCAGCGAGTAGCCGTTGGAGTGCGCGCCATTGCTGGCCAGTCCCAAAATCACGTCACCCGGCTTGATGCTTTTGCCGTTGATGATCTTGGATTTTTCAGCGACACCCACCGCGAACCCGGCCAGATCGTATTCGCCCGCTGGATACATGCCCGGCATTTCGGCGGTTTCGCCGCCGATCAGCGCGCAGCCCGCCTGTTCGCAGCCGGCGGCGATGCCCTTGATGACCTGCGTGGCCGATTTCACATCGAGCTTGCCGCAGGCGTAGTAATCGAGAAAAAACAACGGTTCCGCGCCCAGCGTCAGAATGTCATTGACGCTCATCGCCACCAGATCGATGCCCACGGTGTCGTGGCGCTTCAGTTCAAACGCGAGTTTCAACTTGGTGCCGACGCCGTCGGTGCCCGACACCAGCACCGGGTCTTTATAACTTTTGGGAACACGAAACAATGCGCCAAAGCCGCCGATGCCCGCCATCACGCCGGGGCGCATCGTGCGTTTGGCGAACGGCTTGATGTTTTCGACCAGATTGTCTCCGGCGTCGATGTCCACGCCGGCGTCGCGGTAGGTCAGGCCTCGGGTTTGTTTTCGGGTTTTCAAGTTGAGTTGTCCGGGGCTTCCAGCTAAAGTGGCAGCAAAAGTGAATATCAATGGCAATGCATTATCATCGCCGCATTCAAGTGCTTGATTTTAACGCAAATGACCTCACCCGACTCCGGCATTCCCAATCCCTCCAGCAAGTCACACCTGTGGTTATGGCTGGGTGCGGCGGCGCTCGCCGCCGGTCTGATTTACCTGCTGAGCCCCATATTGGCGCCGTTCCTGTGCGCGATCATGCTGGCCTATATCCTCAACCCGCTGGTCGCGCGCATGTCACGCAAAGTGCCGCGCACGCTGGCGGTGTGCATTGCCATGTTGTTGATCGTGGGCGTGATACTGGTGATGCTGCTGGTGCTGCTGCCGCTGATTACGCGCCAGGTGAAATCCATTGTCACGCAGGTGCCGCAATATTTCGACTGGCTGCGCATGCACCTCGCGCCGCTGGTGCAGCAATACTTTGGCGTGGAACTCGACACCGCGATGGTGAAGGATTGGCTGACGTCGCACACCAAGGAGATTCAGGGCGTTGCGCTGAGCCTGCTGCCCACGCTGCGCAGCGGCGGCCTCGCGCTGCTGGAACTGGTCGCCAATCTGGTGCTGGTGCCGGTGGTGCTGTTTTACTTCATGCGTGACTGGGACAGCATGATTGCGCGCGTCACCGAATTGATTCCGCGCCAGTGGAGCGAGACCTTGTTCGGTCTCGTCAAGGAAATCGATGCCGTGCTCGGCGAATTTCTGCGCGGGCAACTGCTGGTGATGCTGCTGATGGCGACCTTCTATTCACTGGGGCTGTGGATGGCGGGCCTCGATTACGCGCTGTCGGTCGGGCTGATCGCGGGCTTTCTCACCTTCGTGCCCTATCTCGGCGTGATTATTGGCGTGCTGCTCGCCACCATGACGGGACTGCTGCAATTCAGCGATCCGTTGCAAATTGTTTGGGTATGGCTGGTGTTCGTGATCGCCAACGTGCTGGAAGGCAACGTCTTCGTGCCGTGGCTGGTGGGCGACCGCATCGGCCTGCACCCGGTGGCGGTGATCTTCGCGCTGCTCGCGTTTGGCCAGTTATTCGGCTTCACCGGCCTGCTGCTTGCGCTACCGGCGAGCGCGGCGCTGCTAGTGTGGCTGCGCCATGTGCGCAGCAAGTATCTGGCGAGCGGGATGTATCAGGGCAATACGCCCGCATCATGAGGCAACTCGCGCTGGACATCACGTCGTCGCCCGCACCGTCATTCGATAATTTTGTCGTGGGCCGCAATGCGGAGGTGGTTGCGCATGTGCGCGCGGCGGTAGCCGGTATTGGCGAACGCTTTGTATATCTGTGGGGCGAGCCGGGCAGCGGGCGCACGCATTTGCTCAAGGCCGCGGCGGCGGGCGAGAATACAACGTACGTCGCTTGTGATGCAGACAGTTGCTTTGATGATGAAACTTCAATGCTGATGGCCGATGATGTCGAACGGCTCGGCCCCGACGCACAGATCGCGCTGTTTAACCGTTACAACACGTTGCGCGAACAGGACGGCGGTTTGATTGCCAGCGGCAATGTGCCGCCGGTGCAGCTCAAACTGCGCGCCGATCTGCTGACGCGCTTGGGCTGGGGGCTGGTGGTGCAGGTGCATGCGCTGAGTGATGATGAAAAAGCGCGGGCGCTGGCACAGCACGCCAAGGCGCGCGGCTTTACGTTGTCGAACGAAGTAATCGCGTATCTGCTCACCCACGCGCCACGCGACATGGGCGCGCTGTTCGCGACGCTGGATGCGCTGGATCGGCATTCGCTGGAAACCAAGCGGGCGGTGACGGTGCCGCTGGTGCGGGAATGTTTATCCATAAGATAGTGAATAAAAACAAAGACTTATGAATCTAACGCTTTTTGACCTCGACAACACCCTGCTCGCCGGCGACTCCGATTTCGAGTGGGCGCAATTTTTGATTGAACAAGGCGTGCTCGACCGCGAAGTGTATGAGGCGCGCAATCAGGAATTCTACGATCAGTACAAGGCGGGCACGCTGGATATCCACGAGTTTCTGGATTTTCAGTTAAAGCCCTTGTCGCGCCATCCGCGTGTGGTGCTGGATCGGTGGCACGCCGATTACATGAAGAAAAAAATTCATCCGATGATGCGGGATACCGCGCGGGCGCTGGTGGATCAACACAAGGGCGATGTGCGCGTGGTGATAACGGCGACCAACAGTTTTGTCACCGCGCCGATTGCGCGCATGTTTGGCATTGAGTATTTGATTGCCACCGAGCCGGAGCAGCGGGATGGGGAATTCACCGGGGGCGTTACCGGGCTGCCTTGTTTTAAAGAGGGCAAGCCCAAGCGTTTGCTGGCTTGGCTTTCCTCGCGCGGCGAGACGTTGTCGTCTTATGAGAAGGTGTGGTTTTACAGCGATTCGCATAATGATTTGCCGTTGATGAAGCTGGTGACGCATCCGGTGGCGGTGGATCCGGATGCTACTTTGCGGGAACATGCGGTGGCGTGCGGATGGCCAGTGATTTCGCTAGGGTGAAGGGTGAGATTGTTTCTATCGGATGCACGGTGCTTCAAGTTCGCCGGGGGCAGCCCGGCGGCTGGTCACTTTTCTTGCTCCGCCAAGAAAAGTAACCAAAAGAAGGCGGCCCAGGTTCGCGGCCCTACACGCATCGATCGACGAACATAGTCAGCGCACGCGATTGATGCGGTTCGCTACGCTCACCGGCATCCTAC
Organism: Nitrosomonadales bacterium; assembly: GCA_009885185.1. The sequence continues at coordinate 7,672 of VFLF01000431.1, forward strand.
GGACTTCATACCCTTGAATCCCACCC
>VFLF01000129.1 GCA_009885185.1 Nitrosomonadales bacterium
CCATCTGCACGATTTCGCTGCTGGTGGTACCGCGCACGATGGAGTCATCCACGATCAACACGTTCTTGCCGCGGAACTCCATGTCGATCGCGTTCAGTTTCTGGCGCACCGATTTGCGCCGCACCGCCTGCCCCGGCATGATGATGGTGCGGCCGATATAACGATTCTTGATGAAGCCTTCGCGATACGACAGATTCAAATGCTTGGACAGTTCCATCGCCGCCGGACGGCTGGAATCGGGAATCGGGATCACCACATCGATATCGAGGTGGCGGTAGTCGCGCTTGATCTTTTCGGCGAGACTGTCGCCCATGCGCAGCCGCGCTTCGTACACGGAAATGCCGTCGATCACGGAATCGGGACGCGCCAGGTAGACAAATTCAAAAATGCACGGGTTCAGGCTCGCCACCGGCGCGCACTGGCGACTGTAAAAATTGCCGTCCATGTCGATAAAGATCGCCTCGCCCGGCGCCACGTCTCGCACCACTTCGTAACCCATCGCGTCCAGCGCCACGCTTTCGGAGGACGCCATATATTCGTAGCCCGCATCCGTTTCGATACGGCCAAATATCAGCGGGCGGATACCGAACGGATCGCGAAACGCCAGCAAGCCATAACCGGCGATCATCGCCACCACCGAATAAGCGCCCTTGCAGCGTTGATGCACACCCGACACCGCGGCAAAAATCGTCGCCGGATCCAGCTTGTAGTTGGTGGCGTTGTTTTGCAGTTCGTGCGCCAGCACGTTGAGCAGCACTTCCGAATCCGACCCGGTATTCACATGACGCAGGTCGGAGCGGAACAAATCAATCTTGAGTTGCTCGGTATTGGTGAGATTGCCGTTATGGCCGAGCACGATGCCGAACGGGGAATTCACATAAAACGGCTGCGATTCGGCCACCGAGGACGCGGAACCCGACGTGGGATAACGCGTATGCGCGATGCCTGCCGAGCCGGACAGCGCGCGCATGTTGCGCGTGCGAAACACGTCGCGAACCATGCCCATGCCGCGATGAGAGTGAAAATTGGCGCCGTCGGCAGTCACAATACCCGCCGCATCCTGCCCGCGATGCTGCAACACCAGCAGCCCGTCATAGAGCAGCTGGTTTACCGGCGTTTTAGCCACTACACCGAGAATTCCGCACATTGCCCGGCCTCGACCTTGTTACTTGCCATACGAAATGTTCTTCGCCCAATCCTGCGGTAGCCACTGTTTCACAAACACCGCCAGTGTTTCCAGCGGCGCGGCGAGCATAGCATCTTTCCATACCGGCTGACGCGGCAACACCGTCAGCCCGGCCCCCAACACCAGCACCACTACCACCGCCACGCCACGCGCCAGCCCAAACACGCTACCCAGCGCGCGATCCTCCATGCCCAGACCCGCGCTCTTGATGAGCTTCGAGGCCAGCATCGCCAGGATGTTCATCACCAGCAGCGCCACCACAAACAGCACCACGACTGCCGCCAGCACCCGCCACTTCTCGTCGGGAATCTGTTGCGCCAGCATCGGCGCCACAGTCCCGCCGTAAGCGCTGGATACCACGAACGCCACCACCCAGCTCCCGAGCGCGATCACCTCTCGCACAAATCCGCGTATGACGCCCAGCAACACCGACAAACCGACAATGGCGAATGCCGCGTAATCCAGCAGCGTCATTTAACCTCGGCCACCTTGCCCTCAAGGCCAAGTCCCTGCAATGCAGCCTGCGCCTTGTCGGCATCGGCGCGCGCGGTAAACGGCCCGGCTCGCACGCGCGTCACATCACCCTTGCCCGCGGGTACCGTCTGCGTATAGGCGGGAAAGCCCGCATCGATAATGCGTTGCTGCACCGACTTCGCGCGCTCGGGATCGGCCAGCGCGGTTACCTGGATGTAAAACGTGCCGGGCTTTAGCACGGGCGCAGCGGCCTTTTCCACCGCTTTTTGCGGCGCTTTTTCGACCGGTTTATCCGCTGGCTTTTCAGCCGCTTTCTCGGCGGCTTTCGCTGGCGCCTTGTCCGGTGCTTTCTCCGGTGCGGCGGTTTTTTCGGCTGCTTTTTCCGGGGCTTTGGCTGGCGCTTTTTCGGCCACTGCGGGGGCCGCAGGCTCCGCCGCGGTCTCGGCGGATTTCTCCGGCGCCTTCGCTGATTTGTCCGCCTTTTCCGCCTTGCCTTCCGCTCCGGTACTCTTGGGCACCAGCGGCACAACCTTGGAAGCAAACCCTTTCGAGTCGGGCGACGGAATCTGAATATTGACTTCACGCGAGGTCGGCTTGGGATCCGAGTCCAGCACCATCGGCAGCACCACCGCAACCGTGGCCACCAGCGCGATGGCGCCGATCAAGCGGCGCCGCGCACGTTTTTTGAGTTGCAGTTCTTCTTCGCTGACGGGTTTCGCCATTCTATTCCTGCCTCCGTTCAACTTTTATCTCAATGGCCTGTATCGCTTCGGACACCGTGTGAAACGATCCGAAGATCACTATCTTATCATTTTCCCCGGCGGCTTCGCGTGCCCGCGCATACGCATCGGCGATGTCGGTACAGCTTGTGGCTCCGCTCACGCCCGCCGCTGCAAGATGATTCGACAACTGTTGCGCGGTCGTGCCGCGCGGCCCGGCAAGGCCCGCGATGAACCAATGATCGATGCGCGGCTTCACGACATTCACCACACCGGCGATATCCTTGTCCGACAGCATCGAAAACACCGCCAGCGTGCGGCCGCCGCGTGGCATGCTCTTGAGACTGTCCGCCAGCGCCCGCGCTGCGTGCGGGTTGTGCGCCACGTCGAGTATCACCGTGGGCTGTCCGGGCAGCACCTGAAACCGCCCGGGATTTTCCGCCGTCAACAAACCGTCGCGCACGTTATTCGCCGTGATTGGCAAACGATCACGCAGCGTATCCAGCGCCGCGATGCACGCCGCCGCGTTGCCCAATTGATACGCGCCGCGCAACGCGGGCCACGGCAGCCCATGACGCGCACCACCGGGCCCCTGATAGGCCCATTGCACCGGCGCGGGTTTCACCTCGAAATCGCGCCCTCGCAGCAGCAGCGGCGCGCCAATCGCCGCGGCGTGATCGGTCAGCGAGCGCGGCGGATCGGCGTCAGCGCAGATCGCCGGCTTGCCCGTGCGAAAGATGCCGGCCTTCTCAAAACCGATTTTCTCGCGCGTGTCGCCCAGATAATCCATGTGATCCATCGCCACGCTCATCACCATCGCGCAATCCGGCTCGAACACATTGACCGCATCCAGCCGCCCGCCGAGACCCACCTCCAGTATCGCCACCTCGACGCGCGCCTCGATAAACAACCACATCGCCGCCAGCGTGCCAAACTCGAAATAGGTCAGCGGCACGTTCGTCGCCGAGCGCGCGCGCTCCACCGACTCGAATGCGCGCGCCAGTTGCTTGTCGTCCGCCTCCATTTGCGCGATGCGCACACGCTCGTTGTAACGCAGTAAATGCGGCGAGGTGTAACACGCGGTCTTGTAACCCGCGTGATGCAGGATGGCTTCGAGCATCATGCAGGCGGAGCCCTTGCCGTTGGTGCCGCCGACCGTGATCACCACGCATGTCGGCGTCAGCGCCATGGCGTCTTTCACCGCGCGCACACGATCAAGGCCCATTGCGATCGACTGCGGATGCACGCGCTCGATGTGCGCGAGCCAGCCGTCGAGCGTGGACGGAAACGAAGATGGGGCGATCATGGCGCGGCGCAGTGGTTCACTTTCCCGGTAGGGATGAAACCGTAAGTATTTGTTTTAATTATACTTTTTATATCAAGCCGCTGCCGGCAGCTTGAGCAGCAAGGCAATCAGATTCGCCAGCTTATCGCGCATATGACGGCGGTCGACAATCATGTCAATGGCGCCGTGTTCCAGCAGGAATTCGGCGCGCTGAAAACCTTCGGGCAGTTTCTCGCGCACCGTCTGTTCTATCACGCGCGGCCCGGCAAACCCGATCAGTGCGCCTGGCTCCGCGATTACCACGTCGCCGATCATCGCGAAACTCGCCGACACGCCGCCCATCGTCGGATCCGTCAACACGGAAATGAACGGCAGCTTTTCCTGCGCAAGCTGCGTCACCGCGCCGCAGGTTTTCGCCATCTGCATCAGCGACAGCACGCCTTCCTGCATGCGCGCGCCGCCGGTGGCTGAAAAACACACAAACGGCAAACGCTGATCGAGGCACACCTGCACGCCGCGCACGAAACGCTCACCCACCACCGAGCCCATCGAGCCGCCGAGAAACTTGAACTCGAACGCCGCCGCCACCAGCGGCAGAGTCTTCACGCTGCCCTGCATCACCACCAGGGCGTCTTCTTCCGACGTGGCTTCGCGCGCATCCTTGATGCGGTCAATGTAGCGCTTGGTGTCCTTGAACTTGAGCGTGTCCACCGGCAACACCTCCGCGCCAATCTCATAGCGGCCTTCGAGGTCCAGCAGCCAATCCAGCCGCTCGCGCGCGGAAATGCGATTGTGATGACTGCACTTGGGGCAGACAAACAGATTCTTTTCCAGATCGGTGCGATACAGCACTGTTTCACAGGCGTCGCACTTGCTCCACAACCCTTCCGGCACCGCTTTCTTCGGACTACCGGAGTCGCGCTTGATTTTGGGCGGCAGCAGCTTTTGCAGCCAGCTCATGCGGTGTTCTTCTCGCGAGGAGAATCGGAATCCATCGCCGCGCGGATGCCGGCAAGCAGCGTTTGCAGGCGCGCCGGCGCATCGTTGCCCGCGTCGATGATTTCCTGCACCAGGCGGCTGCCGATCACTACCGCATCCGCCACCTGCGCCACTGCCTTGGCCGACGCGGCGTCGCGGATGCCGAAGCCCACGCCCACCGGCAGGCTGGTAAATTGCTTGATGTGATCGACGCGCCGCGCGACATCCGCCGTGTCGATATTGCCCGCGCCGGTGACGCCCTTCAGCGACACGTAATAGAGATACCCTCTCCCGAGCTTGCCCACTTGCGCCAGCCGCGCATCGCGCGTGGTCGGAGATAACAAAAAGATGGTGTCTAGCGAGCGAGCATCCAGCAGTTTGACCAATGCCTGCGCTTCTTCGGGCGGGTAATCCACCACCAGCACGCCATCAACGCCGGCGGCTTTGGCCGCGTCGGCAAATTTCTCCACGCCCATCGCCTCGATGGGATTGGCGTAACCCATCAGCACCACGGGCGTACCCTGATTGGTTTTACGAAACTCAATCACAAAATCCATGACTTGACGAAGCGTCACGCCTTGCGCCAGCGCGCGCTCGCTGGCACGCTGAATCACCGGGCCATCGGCCATCGGATCGGAAAACGGTACGCCCAACTCAATCACATCCGCGCCGCCCGCCACCAACGCATGCATCAGCGGCACCGCCATGGAGGGATGCGGGTCGCCGGCGGTGATGAAGGGAATTAACGCCTTTCTTCCATCGGATTTTAGTTGGGCGAATGTGCTGGCTATGCGAGACATAAATTGTGAAGGCGGAAGGATGAAGGATGAAGGATGAAAACCAGCCATTCCCGGTGGTTTTCATCCTTCATCCTTCATCCTTCATCCTTTGTAACTCCCCTTAGAATTTGATCCCCGACTTCTCCGCCACCGTGTGCATATCCTTATCCCCGCGCCCCGACAGATTAACCA
>VFLF01000423.1 GCA_009885185.1 Nitrosomonadales bacterium
CACCCGGCCAAACGCCGGTGGTACACGACCCGTCGCTGCTGGATCGGCGGTAACGCGCCGACCGCCCCGTCAGTGCAGCATCAGGGGCTGCCCCATCAGCACATCAAAGTTGCCGAGGAACTCGTCAATGTGTTCCGGCGAGGCGTCTTCGGCGATCACGCCGTTGATGGATTGCGCGAACTTTTCGGCCACGTCGCCGTGGAAGAAGGTGCTGCGCCGGACGTGCTTGTCCACCAGCTCGAAACCTCGCCGGTCGGCGTACTCGACCACGTAGTAATTGTCGCTGTTATAGACCACGTTCATAAGCTGCCTCCTTCTGCCTGCGTGAACCTACCTCTACCTGCATCTACCTACCTCTACCAACGGATAGGCCTGCAATTTCTTTAACGCTTCGTCCCGCCGTTGGTTACAGTATGTGCAAAACCAAGCGTTAAAACAGAATTGGGGGTTAAAACCCGGATTTCAAGTGCCGCGCCGCCATTGCGACACTGCAATACCGAGCAATATCAGTGCCAGCGCGACATAGGCATGCAGCCCCGGCGTCTCGCCCAGCAGCGCCACCCCCAGAAACACCGCCACCGCCGGACTCATGTAATTGACCAGCGACATGAACGTCGGACCCGCCGTGGCGATGAGCTTAAAATACACCACGGTGGCGATCGCCGTCGGCCCCACGCCCAGCCACAGAATCGCCCAGAATGATGCGGCGCTGGCGTCTACCTGCCACGGTTTATCCACCCACAGCGCTACCGGCAGCGCGATCACACTCGCAATCAGCAGCATCGCAGTAGAGGCCACCAGCACGTCGTCGCCGCGCGCGAGGATGCGTGTGAGCACGCTGTTGCCGGCGTAGCACAGCGCACCGAAGAGTATTGCCACCTGCGATAAGGTCACCAGCGGCAGTGCCTCAATGTTATCGAACGCCGATGGCCCCATCAGCACCGCAATACCGATGAAGCCCAGAACAAAACCGAGCACACGGTTGCGCGTCATGTGCTCGCCTTTGACGAAAAAATGCGCCAGCACCATGGTCGCCAGCGGCATCACCGCCATCAAAATCCCGGCTAGCGCGCTGTCGGTGCGCTGCTGGCCCCAGGTAATCGTGGTGAACGGTATGCAGTTGCCGAGCAGCGCGAGGATGGTGTAGTAGCCCCATGTTTTTCCGAACGGCGGCAGGCGCGCACCGCGCATCGCCATCACGGCCCACAAGATCAGCGCGCCCAATATCAGCCGCACAGCCACCAGCGTGGATGTCGGCACCGTCGCCACGCCGATCTTGATGAACATGAACGACGAACCCCACATCGCCACCAGCGCGGCGAGCATCACCCAGTCGAGTACGCTGCGCCGTGGCGTGCTCAAGTCGGCGCACCCAACAACGCCACCACGGAAAAAATGCCGCAAGTATTTGTTTTTATTGAAATTTTATATAAATACATCAAAAGCAGCGCAGTCGGCGTCTACAACGCAAAATCCAGCGCGCTGACATCCTTGATGCTCTCCAGATCAGCCAGTTGCGAAAACAGCCGCTCGGCCTTCGGACGCTCGCGATGCGCGGTAAGCTTCAAAAATTTCTCCAGCAACTCGCAGCGCGACAGCGGCATGCTCGGCGTGCCCTTGAAGTTATCGCCTTCGATCATCACGGTCTTGCCGTTTTTAAGATGCAGTGTGATGCGCGTCGCCATGCCGGATTGCCCTTTCGCCGGAACCAGCGGCGTGAGCGTCGCGGATTTGGACAGCGCGCGGATGCGCGGGTCATTCACGTTTTTGTCGCAGAACACCCACGGATCGGTGGGATCCACAAACAACGCCAGCGCGGTGGAAAACGGCACGCTGTATTGCGCCATCGCCAGATCCGTCGGCTCAGGAATATTGTGATGGCTCAGACTTTTTTCGTTGACGCCCATCTCGATGCGCGCCACGTCGTCGCCGGTGATGCCGTGCTGCGCTTTCAGATCGAGGATCAGCGACACCGGCACCTGCGCATTGGCATGGCAGGCAAAGCGTTTAAATTTCGCTTTCATCGTGTGCCACGTCGTGCCGAGTTCCTTGCTCATGTATTCCGGCTGCGCGCCTTCGCAAAAGGTATTGAGCGAGCCGTATTTGCCTTCCAGCACCTCGGCCGGCCCGGTAAACCCGTCACGCGCCAGCGCCGCTGCGAGAAATCCACCTTCCGCCGCGCGCCCCAGGTGCAAACGCTTCACCTGCCCGCCGCTTTTGGAAAACTCCATCAGGCCGGAACTCATCGAACCCGCGATGCCGAAAGCGTTGGCCATCTGTTCGGCGCTTTCGTTAAACAGTTTCGCCACAACGCACGACACGCCATATACGCCCATCACGCCCGGCGCATGAAAGCCCAGCTTCTCCGGCGAGTGATGCGTGGCCTGGCCGATGCGGTACAGCACCTCAAAGCCGGCAACAAACGCCTCGATCAAATCCTTGCCGGATTTCTTGCGCCCTTGCGCCACCGCCAAGCCCGGCACGCCGAGCGCGGCGCTGGGGTGCATGCCCACACTGGGCTCGCACAGGGCATCGAGTTCAAACGCATGCGCCGCCGCGCCGTTGCACAGACAGGCAAACGGCGCGCGCACCTTGACCGTGGTGCCCAGCACATTCGATTCGCCCGGCGCGCTGTTCCTTTTGGCGTATTCGATCACCGTCTGCGTCCACGGCATCTGCGCGCCCAGCACGCAGGCGGCCACGGTGTCGATCAGGCAATCCTTGGTGCGCTCGATGACCTCCGGCGGTATCTGGTCGTATTGGAGTCCGGTAGCGTAGCGGGCGAGGGTCTGGCTGGCGGTAGTCATGCGTATCCTTTGAGAATGCGAGCGTATGGTAAAGTTGCGCTTCAATTTTACAAGAGTTCCATGGCAAACCTTCCGCTCTCTCCGCTTACTGCCCTGTCGCCGCTCGACGGCCGTTATCAATCAAAGGTGGCGCCGCTGCGCGCGCTGTTCAGCGAATGGGCGTTGATCCGCTTTCGCGTGCAGGTCGAGGTCGAATGGCTCAAAGCGCTTGCCGGCGAGCCGACGCTGGGTGAAGTGCCACCGTTTTCCGCCGCCACCCTCGCCGCGCTGGATGCACTGGTCAGCGACTTTTCCGCAGCCGACGGCGAGCGCGTCAAGGCCATCGAAGCCGTCACCAATCATGACGTCAAAGCAGTGGAGTATTTCCTCAAGGAAAAACTCGCCGGCAACGCCGAGGTGGTGAAGGTTGCCGAATTCATCCACTTTGCCTGCACCTCCGAGGAC
>VFLF01000558.1 GCA_009885185.1 Nitrosomonadales bacterium
ACCGCCAACGCGCGCAACACGCTGGCGCAGAGCACGCAGGATGCGCTGCGGCAGATCGACGGCCCCATCAACGTGACCGCGTTCTCCGTGGCGCAGGACGGCGGCGGCAATCTGCACAAGCTGATCCAGGAAAAAATGCGTCCGTGGCAACGCGTCAAACCGGATATCGCGCTGACGCTGGTCGATCCGCGCGAAGATCCCAAGCGCGCCAACGCCGCCGGGTTGCGTTCACCCAACGAACTGGTGATCGAATATAAAAAACGCACCGAGCATCTGCCGGTGGGTGAATTCAACGAACAGAATTTCGTCAATGCGCTGATCCGCCTGACGCGCACCGGCAACGCCGTGGTGTATTGGCTCGATGGTCATGGCGAGCGCAAACTCGATGGCGTCGCCAATCATGATCTCGGCGAATTCGGCCGCCAGTTGCAACTCAAGGGGTACAAACTGGCCGGCCTTAACCTGTCGATCGCGCAGGACGTGCCGCGCAATACCGCCGCGCTGATCATCGCCAGCCCGCAGACGGATTTGCAGGCGCCGGAAGTCGCCATCCTGCGCCGTTACGTCGAGGCCGGCGGCAATCTGCTGTGGCTGATCGACCCCGAACCGTTGCGCGGACTCGAACCCATCGCCGAATTTTTCGGACTGGTGCTCACACCCGGCACGGTGGTCGATCCGGCGATAAAGCCGCGCGGCGGGCCGCCGACGCTGGCGGTGGCTACGAACTACGCGCGTCATCCGATCACCAGCGCGTTCCGGCTGAACACGCTGTTTCCGGGCAGCCGCCAGATCGGCGCCGATGAACGCGACGGCATACGCGCAACGCCGCTGATCGAAGTGGCGCAGCGCGGCTGGGTGGAAACCGGCAAGCTCGACGACAAACCCGTGTTCGACAAGGATCGCGATCTGCCGGGCCCGGTGAATATCGCCACCGCGTTCGAGCGCACGGCGGGCGACAAGCCGCAGCGCGTGATCATCGCCGGCAACGGCAATTTTCTCTCCAACGCCTTTCTCGGCAACGGCGGCAATCTACAACTCGGCGTGGCGATGCTGAGCTGGCTCACCGGCGACGATAAATTCGTTTCCATCCCCCCGCGTCCCGCTGCCGACGTGCAGATCAATCTCGATCAGACGACGCTCTACCTGATTGCGTTTTCGTTCCTGCTGGTGCTGCCGCTCGTATTCGCCATCACCGGCGTGGTCGTGTGGTGGCGGCGGCGCAAGGCCGTTTGAGCACCTAATGAACGCCGCAAGCGTGCATGCGTAAAAGCTGGATCACCCTCGGCGTGTTGTTCGCCTGCGTTGCCGCGCTAGGTTTGTTTGTGTGGCTGAAACCGCCGAAAACACAGGTGAGTTTCGCGCTGTCGACGATCAAGCCCGCCGAGGCGCGCGCCGTGCGCGTGCTGCGCAAGGGAAAAACGCTCGCCGTGCTGGAAAAGCGCGAAGGCGAGTGGCTCGTGACCGAGCCGGTGAAGGCGCCCGCCGATGAGTTTCAGGTGCTGCGCTTGATCGCGGTCATCGAAGCCAAAAGCGCCCTGCAATACCCGGCCGCGGACTTGGCAAAGTTCGAACTGAATGCGCCGCAAGCGGAAATCATCGTCGGCGATCAGCGTTTTGCCTTCGGCGCGATCAACAACGTCACGCGCGAGCAATATGTGCTGACCCAAGAGAAGGTGTTTCCGCTGCAGCTGAACTACGGCGCCGCCGTGCCGACGGACGCCACCGCGCTGTTGCGCAAAAGCGTGCTGGCGCCGCGTGAAGTCCCCGTGCGTTTCGAGTTGGAAAAATTCTCCGTCGCCAGCGATGACAAAAAATGGGTCGCCACCCCGCCCGCCGGTGATGTGTCGCAGGACGATTGCAACCGCTGGGTCGCGCAGTGGCGCGAAGGCAGCGGACTGCGCACGGAGGTGATCGACGAGCGCAAGCCGCTGGGCGAGATAAACATCACGCTCAAGAGTGGCGCCAAGGTCACGCTCGGCCTGGTGCAGACGGAACCGGAACTGATCGTGCGGCGCGCGGACCTCGGCTTGCAGTTTGTATTCGCCGGCAGCGTAGGCAGGCAAATGATCTCACCACCCGGCACGAAGCCACCGCCTGCGAAATAGCGTAACTATCTGTTTTTAAACAATAAATTATGCCGGAGCTGCCAGAGGTCGAAACCACGCGCCGCGGCCTCGTCGCCGCGATGGAAGGTGTGCGCATCGATCACGCCGTGGTGCGCGAGCGGCGTATGCGTCAGCCCATCTCGCGCGCGCTGCCCAAGTGTGTGGAAGGGCTGACCATCCGCGCGCTGCATCGCCGCGCGAAGTACCTGCTGATCGATTGCGGCCCGGGCACGCTGATCGTGCATCTGGGCATGTCGGGGCGGCTGTGGCTTGTAGATCACAACATACCACCCGAAAAACACGATCACTTCGATCTGGTTTTAAGTAACGGCAAGACAGTGCGCCTGCGCGATCCGCGCCGCTTCGGCTGCGTGCTGTGGCATCCGTCGCACGGCGGCGATGTGATGCAACACAAGCTGCTGGCCTCGCTCGGCCCCGAACCCTTGTCGGACGAATTCAACGGCGCGGCGCTGTATCAAGCCACGCGCAAGCGCGGCTCGGCCATCAAACTCGTCATCATGGACAGCCACGTGGTGGTGGGCGTCGGCAACATCTATGCCAGCGAAGCGCTGTTTCGCGCCAGCATCAGCCCGCGCATCGCCGCGCGCCGGTTAACACGCGCGCGCTGCGAGGTGCTCGCGGGCGTAATACGCGAAACGCTTAGCGAAGCCATCACCGCCGGCGGCAGCAGCATCCGCGATTACGTCGGCAGCGACGGCATGGCAGGAAATTTTCAGAGCAATTTCGCGGTGTATGGCCGTGACGGCGAGGCGTGCCGCGCCTGCGGCACAACGATTAAATGCCTGGTGCAAGGGCAGCGGTCTACGTTTTATTGTCCGGTGTGCCAGCGATAGATCATCGCAACCCCAATCTACCCCCGTCGTTCCCGCGCAGGCGGGAACCCATAACACCGTTCCACTTGAGACACCCTATGGGTTCCCGCCTGCGCGGGAACGACGGCTTCAGGAAAGTTACCGTAACGCACGCGGATTCATGTGAATCAAAACCGATACAACCGCGCCGGGTTGTCGACCAGAATTCTCCTGCGTGTGTCGGCATCGGGAACCCACACCGCAAGCTGCTCCACCAGCGCGCCGGTGTTGGGCATCTCTCCTTCCATCATCACATGCGGCCAATCGGTACCGAACACCAGTCGATCGGGCACGGCGGCGACCAGCGCGTGCACGAACGGCGTGAGGTCGTCGTAGGGAATCGGCGAACGCGACGTGCGGTACGGCGCGGAGAGTTTGGTCCACACGCGACCGGTTTTCAGCGCGCGGATCAATGCCTGAAAACCCGGCGCGTTGACGCCCTCATTAGCGTTCGTTCCGGGATCAGGCCGCCCCATGTGATCGATCACCATCACGCTGGGAAATTCAGCCGCGATGCGATCAAAGTCGGGAAAGTTTTCAATGTCCATCAAAAACTGCGCGTGCCAGCCCAGCCGCGCCACGCGCGCGGCGAGTTTTTTGGCGGCGTCGAACTGCACGCCGATTTTGGCGACGAGGTTGGCGCGAAACCCCCGCACGCCGGCTTTGTCCAGCGCATCGAGTTCGGCGTCGCTGACATCCTCGCGCAGCAGCGCGATGCCGCGCAGCCTGCCATTGGCTTGCGCCATGGCATCGACGATCACGCTGTTGTTCGTGCCATGCACGCCCGACTGCACGATCACGCCGCGCGTGAAGCCCACGGCGTCGTGCATCGCGAGATAGTCTTTCAGATATACCGGCGCCGGCGTGTATTGCCGGTCATCGGCGTAACCGTACTGGGCGCGCTCGCCAAACACGTGAGCGTGGCTGTCAGTGGCGCCGGGCGGCAGCGCGAACGAAGGCTTGCGCGTGTTGAGGTCGGGGCCGGGGCAGACCGCGGGTTCGGGCTTATTCGTCATCGCCTCAATCCAGCCGCGCGCCGGACACCTTCACCACCTTCGCCCAATCCTGTATTTCTTTTTTGATGAACGCGGCGTATTGCTCCGGCGTGTTGGTGAAAGGTTCCGCGCCCAGCGCGGTGTAGCGCACACGGGTGTCGGGGTTTTTGATCGCGGTGCTGGCAACGCTGTTGACCCGCGCAATGATGTCTTTCGGCAGCGCTGCCTGACCGACAAAACCGTACCACGTGGTTGATTCGTAGCCGGGCAACCCCGACTCTGACACCGTCGGAATATTCGGCAGCACCGCCGCGCGGGTCTTGCTGGTAACCGCCAGCGGCGTCAGTTTGCCGCCGCGGATGTGGCCGATCACCGGGCCGATGTTCACCACCAGAAAATCGCACTGCCCGGCGATGACATCGATGATCGCGGGGCCAGCGCCTTTGTAGGGCACATGCAGCATATCGACCTTGGCCATGCTTTTAAGCAACTCGACGCCCAGGTGCATGGTGTTGCCTGCACCGCCCGAGGCAAAATTGAGTTTGCCCGGCTGCCGCCGTGCGAGCGCAATCAGATCAGCGACGGTTTTCACCGGCAGCGACGGATGCGTGGCGAGCACGCTCGGCGTCATCGCCGCCAGCGTGATCGGAGCGAAGTCGCGCTCGACGTTAAACGGCAGCTTGCCGTAGAGCGACGGATTGATGACCAGCGAACTGTTGGCAAAAAACAGCGTGTAGCCGTCAGGCGCGGCGTTCGCGGTGACTTCCGCTGCGATATTGCCGTTGGCGCCGGGGCGGTTATCAAGCACCCATTGCTGCCCGGTGAGTTCGGCAAGCTTGGGCGCCAGCGGCCGCATCAGCGCATCCGCGGCGCCGCCGGGCGGAAATGGGAGAATGACGCGGATGGGTTTTGCCGGGTACGCCTGTCCTGAGCCTGCCGAAGTGGGCTGCGCTTGCACCAGCGGCGGCGCACACAAGATCAGTAGCCCTTTTATAACAGCTGTCGCACGTTTCATGACCGATCCCTTATGGAGTACTCGACTGGAGTTCCGCTGAAACGTCCGCTGGACGCCAGAACACCCGCCATAACTATTTGTTTTTATTGCGTTATTTTATGCGGCTTTCTGCGCCATCAGCCCGCGATATTTCCCCATCAACTGCTCTTTGGTTTCCACCACGTCGGGGTTCAGCGGAATGCAATCCACCGGGCACACCTTCTGGCATTGCGGCTCGTCAAAATGCCCGACGCACTCGGTACATTTGTTCGGATCGATGACGTAGATGTCCTCGCCCGCCGAGATGGCGTCGTTGGGGCATTCCGGTTCGCACACGTCGCAGTTGATGCACTCGTCGGTGATCAGCAATGCCACGCTACTTGCCTCCCAACTGTTTGACCTTCTCGGCAAGCCGCGACGCGACGAACGGCGACACGAATTTGCCGACATTGCCGCCGAGTATGGAAATCTCCCGCACCAGCGTGGCCGACACATAGGCGTATTGCTCGCCGGGTGTCATGAAAATGGTTTCGACGTCGGGATACAACTGGCGGTTCATGCCGGCCAACTGGAATTCGTAATCGAAATCTGACACCGCGCGCACGCCGCGCACTACCACGCGCGCGCCGTGCTGCTGCACGAAGTTCATCAACAGCCCCGAAAAACCCATCACCTGCACGTTCTTCAAATCCTTGAAGGTCTCGCGCGCGATGGCCACGCGCTCTTCCAATGTGAACAGGGGCTTTTTCGATTTGCTGTCGGCCACCGCGAGTATCACCTGATCGACCAATCGCGCCGCGCGGCGCGTGAGGTCTTCGTGCCCGAGCGTGATCGGGTCAAATGTGCCGGGGTATACCGCTTTGATGGTCATGAGCTTGTCCGTTTCAATAATTGATAATTCACTTGCCCCGCGCGGCCCTGCCGGTGAGTTTCCCAACCTGACGGCGCGGGTAAGGCATCGCCGCTTTCCCGATACACCATGGCACTGGGCGAGAGCCTTGGCACGAGCCGTTCAAACAGCGCGTCCCACGGATTATCGGCAAACGGCGGATCGAGAAACACCACATCATACACACGGCTATCGGCACGCAGGAATTCTAGCGCATCGGCTCGTACCACTTCGATTTGCGCCGCCTTCAGCGTGGCACAGTTCGCCTCCAGCGCCGCGCACACCACGCGCTCGCGTTCGACCAGCACCACGTGTTTTGCGCCGCGCGAGGCGGCTTCAAAACCCAGCGCGCCGCTACCGGCGTATAAATCCAGACACCGTTGACCCGTGAGGTCCTGCCCCAGCCAGTTGAACAGGGTTTCGCGCACGCGGTCGGGCGTCGGACGCAGGTCTTTCTGATCGGTGAAGGTGAGGTAGCGGCTGCGCCACTCGCCGCCGATGATGCGAACGCGATTGGCTTTCAAATGAACCCGCCGCAGCGTCCGTAGGATGGGTGCAACCCATCACAAACACCGGTTCGCAAACTTGCGTTGTGATGGGTTACGGCCATTGGCCAGTACCCATCCTACGCATGGCTTTTTGGACGATATTGCGCTGAACACACGACGTGCATCAGCGCGCAACCGCCGCCGCAGGGGTTTCATCGGCGCCCACCACCACGGTCACCAGTTGATCGGGATTCACCCGCGCCGCGAACGCTCGTTTGATATCCGCCGCGGTGACGCGCTCGATGTTTTTCACGAAATCATCCAGATAGGTGAGCGGCAGTTTATAAAAGCCGATCACGGCAAGGTACTCGTGTATCTTGCGATTGCTGTCGATGCGCAGCGGGAAACCTCCCACCAGATTTTTCTTCGCGTCGTCGAGTTCTTTCGCGGTGGGGCCGTGCGCCAGATAATCGCGCAGCGTTTTCATGGTCACGTCGAGCGCTTCCTTGGCCTGATCCTTGCGCGTCTGCATGCCGATGACGAACGAGCCTTTTTGCGCCAGCGGCGCAAAATAGCTGGACGCGGAATACGCCAGCCCGCGCTTTTGCCGCACCTGTTCACTGATGCGCGAGGCGAATCCGCCGCCGCCCAGCACGTAGTTGCCGACGAACAAGGGAAAATAATCCGGATCATCGCGCGCGATCGCCACCGAGCCGACGAGAATATGACTCTGCGAGGCATGGTGCGCAATCATGCGCGTGGCGTTTTGCGACTGGGCGGTCACCGGCGGCAGCGCGGGTGCCACGCCCTGCGAGGGCGGCAGGCCCGCGGCGATGCGCTCGGCCAGCGCGTTGGCCTCCTCGCGCAACAGATCACCCATGATGGCGATCACCGCGTCGCGCGCGACATAGTGCCGCTGATAAAAACCCGTCAGATCGTCGCGCGTCATTTTGCCCACCGACTCGATGTCGCCGGACGCGCGCTGCCCGTACGGGTGACCGGCGTAGATCAACTGGTTGAAGGTGCGCGAAGCGATATTGCCGGGCTGGATGTCGGACTCCTTGATCGCGCTGATGAGCCGCGTTTTCTCGCGCTCGAACGCGCCCGCCGGAAACACCGGCTTGTGCAGGATGCGCGTGAACACCTCGATCGCCTGCTCGCGTTCGG
The DNA here is from genome assembly GCA_009885185.1 of Nitrosomonadales bacterium. Next base: position 7,511 of record VFLF01000558.1, read on the forward strand.
CGCGGCTGGATAAGGTGCGCATGGATAAACCCGCGCGGTCGCTGTCAAAGCGCCCGGATATGCCCGCGCCGATATCTGCCGTGCGACGCGCAATCTCGTCTTCGTCCATGCCTTCCGCGCCCAACCGCATGATGCGGTTAGTCATGCTCGCCACGCCGGGTTTTTGCATGCTGTCCATGCCCGCGCCGGCAACAAAATCGATGCTCAAATCCAGCATCGGGATGTCGCGGTTCTGCACGAAATACACTTTCGCGCCGCTCGATGTTTGCCAGTGCTGTATCGGCAGGATCGCCTGCGCCGCACTGGGCACACATAAAATTATCAATAAAAACAAATACTTACTGTGCATGACGTGCCCCCGCTGGCGGTGCGGCAGGCTTTTTATCACCCACCGGCTGTGGATCGAGCGTGGCCACCGTCAGCGCATCGTCGATGAGATATTTTTTCGCGACTTCGCGCACTTGTTCAGCCGTGACAGCCCTGAAGCGCGCATCCATTACGTCGATGGTCTTGTGCGAAAACCCGATGGTTTCCAGCGAACCAATCTGCCGCGCCTGAAAAAACATCGAGTCGCGCTGGAACACGCGCGAGGCCGTCACCTGCGCCTTGATGCGTTTCAATTCGTCTTCGGTGACGCCTTCGTCGATGACTTTTTGCACTTCGCGGCGCAGCGCCTTTTCGAGCTCCTCCAGCGACTTGCCGGCGGTGGGCACACCCGTCAGATAAAAAAATCCGGGGCCGCGACCGACACCGTCGTAGCTGGCATCGGCGCCGCTGGCGATTTGCGTACCGCGTATCAGCTCGCGCGAAAAACGCGCCGCGTCGTTGCCGTCGAGCACGCTCGCCAGCATATCCAGCGCGTACGGCTCCCAGTCTTTTTCCACGTCCAACAGGCGCGGCGCGCGGTATGCCATCAACAGATACGGCTGCTCGGCAGGCGCTTTGACGGTGATGCGGCGGATGCCGGTTTGCACCGGCTCGTCCTGCGGCTTGCGTGGCGGCAGCGCCTTGGTCTTGAGCGGCCCGAAGTGCTGCTCGGCGAGCTTGAACACCTCGTTGTGCGACACATCGCCCACCACCACCAGCGTGGCGTTATTCGGCCCATACCATTTTTCGTAGAACTCACGGGCATCCTCGACACGCATGTTTTCCAGATCGCTCATCCAGCCCACCACCGGCGTGCGGTACGGATGCGCGCGCAGCGCGGTCGCCATCAGTTGTTCGTACACCAGCGAGCGCGGACGATCATCGGTGCGCCAGCGGCGCTCTTCCTGAATGACCTTGATTTCCTTGTTGAATTCCTCCGG
>VFLF01000113.1 GCA_009885185.1 Nitrosomonadales bacterium
ACTTCAGCGCCCATGTCGGCAAGCAGGCAGCCGCAGAATGGTCCGGCCAGCACCTGGCAGAATTCAATGACTTTGATACCGGAAAGAGGGCGCATCGAAAGTAGTTGTAAAGCCGGCGACAAGCTTACGCGCGGCGGCCAATGTTAGCATGCAACATCCGTTGATTTGGGCGCATCCTTCTCGTCGGAATTCCATGGGCTAGGGATGCGGGCGGCACGAATTGCGATGAAGTGTATCCCGGTGTAGCCTTTGCGTTCCGACCATCACGTGGTTATCCATGAAAGCGCGCGAGGTTGATCTGATCGTGAAGATTGCAGATATTTTGCAGGCGATAATGCATGCCTGAGCTGTTGCGCCTGTTGATTGCCGATGGCGCGGATACGCCTTTTATGCGCCACGTGCGGGAATGCCCGCTGGTGGATCAATTTCGCCTGCTTGTCCGCGCGGATGATTCCGAGGAAGCCCTCGTATCCGCGGCGCGCGAGGCCGATGCGATTCTTTGTTATCAGGCCCAACTCCCGGCTTCGGTGATCCGTGCCGCTTCATCGCTGAAATTCATACAGAAGCACGGCCTTAACTGTCGGAACATTGACATGGAGGCCGCCACCGAACGCCATATCCGCGTGGCGACGCTGTCGCTGATGCGCAGCGTGACCGTTGCCGAGCATGCGCTGGCATTGATATTGGCCTGTGCGCGCAAAATTATCGCCGGGCATCAGGCGGTAACGGGCGCCGCATATCTGAACATGGGGCTGGAGCCCGTGACGACGTCACAGGGAAATTACCGTCCCAATTGGGCGCGGATTCACGGTGTTGCGGAAGTGTTTCAGGCGACTGCGGGCATCGTGGGTATGGGCGATATCGGCATGGAGATCGCCAAACGCTGCCGTGCCTTCGGCATGAACATCGTTTATCACCAGCGTACACGGCATGCGGAAGCCATCGAGGCGGGGCTGGCCATGCGATATCTGCCGCTTGATGACCTGCTGGCAGCGTCCGACTACGTGGTGCTGGTGGTCCCGCATACGCCGGCAACCGATGGCTTAATCGGCGCGCGTGCGTTGGCGCGTATGAAACCCTCCGCCACGCTCATCAACGTGGGACGCGGCGGCCTGGTCGATGAGGAGGCATTGACTGTTGCGCTCAAAAGCAACCAGATTGCGATGGCCGGTCTCGATGTATATCGCACCGAGCCGCTGCCGGCGACCAGTCCGTTGTTAACCGCGCCGAATGTAGTACTTCAACCGCATACCGGCGGCGGATCCTACCGTTCGTGGGAAGTGGACATGCCCGCATCGCTGGAAAACATCCTGCAATTTTTTTCCGGCGGACAGGTAAAAGGCGTCGTCAACGAATAGCGCTGACGGTTGGACTCCGGCGAGTCAATTCGCAGGGTAGCCGATAATGTGATTTATCTTTTTATTATCAACAAGTTACACTTGTTGAGTGGGATAGTGGGATTCATATTATGGGGCTACAGGCGGTATTTGTGAGCATAGTTACCGCCAAATCTACCGCCACCGATCTTCCTTATAGCTCCGCGCAGTTGTGAGATTCGGTCAGGCACTGACCAGTATTGTTCATGCCAATCCATATGGCCGCATGGTCAGCAAAGGTAACTGAGCGATTGGGGGGAATGGCTGATTCCGTTTGAATTCGAAATTCAAGCGGTGTTCCTTGCGCGGCCATCTCCCGACAGTGAAGGTGGTTTCCGGCCATGACGGCTCATCGGCCTCAGCAGCCGTACAAGTTGCGTCGAGTGAGCGGCGGCAAAGCTGCGTACACCGGACGCACAGCGATCAGGGCGGACGACCGGCTGGTCTACGATTCTTCGAACTTACGCTACCGACTGGCTCCCCTTCCTGCGCACGTATCGAACCATGTGCATAGCGCTGGAAGCAGGGTATTGGCGGGTATTGCAGGAGGCCCGCGACATGCCGTTGGGAGCGCGAGCGTTGGGGATTAGGCTGCCTTGATTTCTTCCAACAGATCGGGATGCCTGTCCAATACCTTAAGTAGTTTCACAAGCGCCAATGGCGGCTTCGTTTTGCCATTTTCATATCGAGAGAACGCGTTGACGCCCCCGCCGAATATTTCTGCCGCCTCGCGCTGATCTAGGTGGAGTTTTTTCCGCACGCCGACAATGAATGACGGATCAACGATCGCGGCATTCACTTGCTTGTTGAATTCGAGCATCAACGTACTGGTGCGCACAGACTCGCCCATGTCAAGAACAGCCTCCCCACACGCTGGGCAGTAGTCGCCGGTTACCGCCGGAATTGTGGTTTCCTCACCCTTGTAGGTGTAGGGCATGTCACGAGTGTCATGCGCCAGTTCCGCTGCACCGCAATTTGGGCATTTCATGGTCATAGCTCCTTGAACGAAACGATGAGAACATCATCGATAACAGTCAACTTCAGGTACACCTCGCCTGCATCTGTGGCTGGCCGATACACGTCCTGCCAAATCCGGTGATCTGCGTGGGTCGTCATGCTCTTGTAGAAGTCCTTTGGTGTGAGGGCCATGATGACCGCGATAATTCCGTCAAAATTGAACCCCATGGCCGCCGCGCCAACGAGTGCCGATTGGGTCGAGCGAACCTTGCCGGCTTCGATTAGCGTCTTAACGACTGCCAGCTTGCAGTGAGGGGTAGCCTTTTCCACAAGGAATATTAACCTAGTTGGTTATATTTGGCAAGTAGGTTAATTTCATGGGGTTAATTTTCACGAAACTAAAGGTGGACGTGCCGTCAGGGGAGGAATCGATGTATTCGAACCCGCATCAATGGCGGCGCATCCGAAAACGCGTAATGGTTTCCGGAGAATCTAAGCGGGGCGTCGCCGCAAGCGAAGGGATCAGCCGAACCACTCTCCGAAAAATGTTGGCATTTGAGTCTCCGCCTGGATACTGCGGTCGCAATACCCCGATGCCTGATGCGAGACCGTTGCCCTCGCGCCAACTGCAAAGCAGATCGAAGGCGGCGGACGTTAAGCGGCGCTGGATGGAATGGCTCTACGGTTTGGAACGGGGCGAAGTGTCAGGAAACGTGGCGAAACCCACGCTGGCCACGCTAATCAGAAAGCTATCCCAGTATCCCAATGATCCACGCAAGAAAATTCTGACCGTCTTGGCTCACGCAAGAGGCTTTTCGGCCAACGCCATCGCCGAGCATCTCAACGTGTCAAGGAATTCTGTGCGCACGCTGGTGAACTACCAGTCCGGTATACTGATGGCGCGCGTCGTGCCTAGCCCGGATGTTTCATAAACAATCCGATCTGAAGCATTTGACCGAATGTGGAATTGAAATCACAGTATTTCAGAATGACAAGCGCAGTCTACCCTACCCATTAAATCGTAAGGTGGCGTCGGGTTAAACAGTGATTGGGAAGGGTGGGAGGTCTGTTCTCGACTGACCGGACGTGCCTGCGCTACGGACTGAGCATCAATTTTGCGGGCTTGGGCACAAACAAACGCTCTGTCACGATGTGCAACAACTGCTTGAGCGGGCAAGACGACGGCAGATGCAAGATCACGCGGTCTTTGAACTGCCTGACCTGAACCGCAATCTTGAACAACTTTGTAATGACCGTCGAGGGCTGCGCGTTGGCCAGTTCCGTGTGTTGCAGCGCCTGGGTGCGCAACTGCTGATGCAGGACATATGCGGCAGCATGTTCCAGCAGGCGCATGAAGTTGGCCAGAAAGGTGGTGCATGAAGTGCGATCCGAGGCCAGATCGGCTTTCAGGTGCTTGATCCAGTTTTCCGCTTGACCCCGGCCACAATACAATTCTTCATAGACACGAACGGGTTCCGGTGCGGTTAGCGAAGTCACCACAAAGCGAGGATTCTCTCCTAAGCCCATGACTTCAGCCTTTTGCACCACGCGCAGCGGCTTGTGCCAGGAGGCGGCGGCGTAATGAAACTCTTCATACACCCGCACCGCATCGGGCACCACGTCCTGCGTTTGCACCTCGGCCCACAACGCACACGCGCGCTGCATGGCCGGTTCAGCCAGCCGGTTGATGACCGCATTACTGGGAAGACCAAAGATAAAATCGGTATGCGCCATCGTGTCAATCATCGCCATCAATTCCGGCGTACTGAAGTGACCGTCGCCGCGCACCAGGATATGGGTGTTCGGGAAGTGCTCGCGGATGCGTGTCAGCACGCGCTTGAGAATCATCGCGTTTTCCGCGCCCGTGGGCCGCTTGCCAGGGCGCAGCACCGCTGCGACCAACGCACCAGACAAACCCTCAAAGACCATCAACGGCAAGTAGCAAGTGCTTTGATAATGATGGTTGTAAAAAGCCAGCGGCTGTTGGCCGTAGGCGGCATCCTCCGAGTGATCAATATCGAGCACCAGTGCCTCTGGCGCGGTGGCGTAGCCCGCGATGAATTGATCGACCAGGGCCTCGCTCAGGCGATAAATATCCTTGCTGTCCACAGCGTGCTCGAAGCGGGAGATAGTCGAACCGGAGGCGAGCGCACCTTCAGCCTCATCGGTATCGAAGGGCTTAGCGCCTACGCCCAGCCGAAACACGGGGTCGTGGCGCAAGGTGTTGCAGTCATTGCCGTCCTCGTAGCCGGAGGCGATCTGATAGATGCGTTGTTTGAGGATGTCGTGCAACGAATGGGTGATGTAGCCAGGATGCCGGGTGTCGTCGATGGCTGCGCATACGCGTTCGGTCAGACCGATCTGACGGTCAACGCCCTTGAGCAGCAGTGGCCCCAAGTCAGACGATAAACCGCCGCCGGCAAAATCAGCGCGGATGGTGCAGCCCGGAATTGAAGCGAATCGCAGTTGTTCTGGCGTAGAATCCATGATGGCAAAGACCTGTTGGTGTTGACGAATGCGTTTCTCGATAACTCGCATTGTACCAATCACTTACAGTGTTCTTTGCCCTTTTTATGCAAAATTCAGGCTAAATGGACTTCAAAGACATTTATAATCAACGGCTCATAGTGATCCTCGGCTTTTCAGGTTGATTATCCCAAGCTGTTGATTTAAATTGAAATATAACGGTTCAGTTTTCGTGTGCCGTCCGATTGTTCAGCTAATTTTTTCCCATGAAAACACATGACACGTTGGTTCCAGTGATACTGTCAGGGGGAGTAGGCTCCCGCCTCTGGCCGGTATCGCGAGAGGCGCATCCCAAGCCCTTC
>VFLF01000667.1 GCA_009885185.1 Nitrosomonadales bacterium
AGGTGATCTGGGAGGGGCTGGCATTCATGGGCGTGGATGCCGGGGCGATCAGCGGCATTGATATTGCGTTGTGGGACATCATGGGTAAGGCGTTGAAGCTGCCGATCCACACGCTGCTCGGCGGCGCGTTTCGCGACAAGGTGCCCGCGTACGCAACCGGGCTTTTCCGCCGCGATGTGGCCGATCACAAGGCAGCGCTGACCGCCGAAGCCAAGGGTTACGTAGACGCCGGCTTCAAGGCGATGAAAATGAAAGTCGGCTTCGGCCCCGACTACGACATCAAAAACGTAGCCGCCGTGCGCCGCGCCATCGGCGACGATATTCTGTTCGCGGTGGATGCCAACTGCGCCTATGACCGCGGCTCGGCCATCGCGGTGGGACAGCGGCTGGTGGAAAATAATTTAATGTGGTTTGAAGAGCCGATCAGTTCGGATGATGTGGAAGGCTACATCGAAATCCGCCGCGCCTTGAAGGTGCGGATTTCAGGCGCGGAACAACTGCGCGGCCACCGCGCGTTTCGCCGCATGGTGCAGGAGCGCGCGCTGGATATCATTCAGCCGGATGTGTGCATCTGCGGCGGCATTACCGAGTACCGCAAGATCGCGGCGATGGCGAGTGCGAACCACGTGCGCGTGTTGCCGCATATGTTCGGCACGGCGATACGCCTCGCGGCGACGCTGCATCTGCTCGCGGCCCTGCCGGATTCGCCGCGCGCGCACGAGCCGTTCCCCACGCTGCTCGAATACGACATGAGCGAGAACGCGCTGCGCACTGAATTGGCGAAGGAGCCGATCACGCACACGCACGGCGTGGTGGCGATACCACAGGCGCCGGGGCTGGGGATTGAAATTAATCGCGAGGTACTGGAAAAATATGTAGCCTGAGCTTGCAAACACCACGCTTTGCCCACCACAAGCATGGTGATATTCTAGTCACTGAAGTGATTCCCACTGTCCGCATTCTGTAACACTCGCCTCACGTAATTCTGTCGTTCGTCATCCGTCATTCAAGACAAGGAGCAGCCGATGCATGGATCATTGGAAGAGTTGTATGTCGAAGTCGATATGTGCGCGCCCGGCTGGGAGCGCATCGTCGATAAAAGCCCGCCGGTCGAACTCTGCGCGCGCGATATCATTTTCGGCGAAGGCCCGGTATGGGACAAAAAGAACAAGCGCCTGATTTTTGTCGACATCATCGGCGACACCATCTGGAGCTGGAAGCCCGGTGTCGGCAAAGAAGTGATTTTGAATCCGTCGGTGAAAGCCAACGGCCTCGCGCTGGACCTTGAAAACCGCATTCTCGCCGCCGGCTGGGGCGGGCGCACGGTGTTTCGCCAGGAGCACGACGGTTCGTGGAAAACCATGGCCGACAAATGGCAGGGCAAAAAGCTCAACACGCCGAACGATATCGTGGTGAAGTCCGACGGCTCGATCTGGTTTACCGATCCGCCGGGCGGCATGTACAACGTGGGCATGGTCGGCCCCGACGTGCAGCGTTATCTGGAGACGCAGCCGGTGTTTCGCATCGCGCCGGATGGCAAAACGCTGTCGATCATCACCGAGGACACGGTGTATCCGAACGGTTTGTGCTTCTCGCCCGACGAAAAAATTCTGTATGTGAACTGCAGCCGCGAGCGCGTGATCCGCGCCTATGACGTGAAGCCCGACGGCACGGTCGGCCCCAAGCGTCTGTTTTATCAATACACCGGCCCGGAACGCGGCGTGCCCGACGGCATGAAGTGCGACGTGGCGGGCAACGTGTGGTGTACCGCGCCCGGCGGCATCTGGGTGCATGACCCCTCGGGCAAGCCCATTGTGCGCATCAAGACGCCGGGGCATCACCCCACCAATATCGCGTTCGGCGACGATGACTGGAAGACCATGTACGTCACCAACATCGGTTCGGTCACGCGCTTTCGCGTCAACATCGCCGGCGTGCCGTCGCGCTAACAGGAGAAAAACAAATGACCTGGAATTTTGAATTGGTAGCGGGCCCGTTCAAGGGCCGCACGGGCGGCTTGGCGTGGGATGGCAAGGGCATGCTGTGCAGCGCGGTGCTGGAAGAGCGAGTGGTGCGTTACGACCCGGCCACCAACAAGGCGGATAACTTCCGCCGCTGGACCGGGCGCGTAAACGGCCTGGCGATAGCGAAAGACGGCTCGGTGTTCGGCGCGCAGGAAGGCGGTCGCCGCGTGATTCAGTTTCTGAACGACGGCTCGGCCACGCCTATCACCGAGTTTCTCGACGGCGAGCGCAACAACCAGCCGTGCGACGTGGCTGTCGACAGCAAGGGCCGGGTGTGGATCGCCGACGCCTACAACGCGCAAGCGCCCTACGGCCCGCCCACCGCGCCGATGCTGCCGTTCGCGGCGGTGCTGCGCGCCGACCCGCAAGGCCCCGGCAATTACCGGCTGAATCGCGTCACGCACGATACCACCGGCCCGCAGGCGGTGCTGCTTTCCGCCGACGAAAAAACGCTGTATGTGGCCGATGGCGACGCGGAACGCGGCGACGTGTGCCAGTTGTTGTCGTATTCGATCAATGCGGGTGGCAGTGTCGGCCACCACGGCAAGACGCTGCTGAACTTTCAGTTCGGCGAGCGCGGCATCACGGGCCTGTGTCTGGACAGCGACGGCAATATCATCGCCTGCATGGGCTGGAAAAAAAGCGGCAGCGGCGCGAACCTCATCGTGGTTTCACCCGGCGGCACCATCCTCGAAACGCACGCCGCGCCGGCGGACATCCCGATGCGCTGCGCCTTCGGCGACGCCGATCTGGCCAGCCTTTATGTCACGGCGGCGGACGGCGGTTTGTATCGGGCCAAGGGTATCGGGCGCAAGGGTTTGAAGCGGTAGTACCGCCGGCGGTGGTTTATGCAACGCTCCCTTCGGCGATTCATGGGGGAAAGTTGCGGCACATAAACCACGCCTGTCGTTCCCGCGGAGCACGCCCCGGACCGCGATCCGGGGGCGGGAACCCATAACACAGTGGCACTGGGTACTCCCTATGGGTTCCCGCCTGCGCGGGAACGACGGTGCAGCAGCCGCTTATGCTGCGGTTCTTTCGCGCGCAGGTTTACGCCGCCGCTCTTTCACGCGGCGCGGCCTGCGCACAGCGCGACAGCAAATCCGCCGCGTTGCGGTGCAAAATCTGCTCGCGCGCGTCTGCGCCGATTTGCGCATCGGCCAGCGCCTTGCTGGTCCACTGGCAGCCGAACTCACTGCCGTCGGTGCCGCACACGATACGCTCCGCGCCGTACAGGCGCACGCCCGCCTCGATCGCGCCCGGCCCAAACGAGTTGCAATCCACGTACACCTTCGCACGGCGGAATCGCGCCGACGGCAATTCTTCATTCGGCGTGTCGAGCAGGCAGCGGTGATCCATGCGCTCGATTTCGTAAGGAATATTGCCGCCAAGGTTGTGAACCAGAACCGTCGCGTCCGGATACGGCGCCAGATAATCGGTGAGACACAGCGTTACCATCACCGACGACAGGCTGGCCTGCATGTCGAGTGTGCCATTGCGGCGGCGCGCGTTGTCGGTGTCGCCCGTGACTTTGGGAAACGCATCGCCGGGCCGCGGACCGTGATGAATAAAACAGATCGCGCGGCGGCGATTCGCCACTTCCAATAACGGACGCATCGCCTCGGCATCCTTGCGGGTCAGAAAACCGTTGCCCGGTATCTGCGTGCCGATCATGCCCGGCAGCGACAACGCACGCTCGAACTCGGCGGAGGCCGCCTGCATGTCCGCCAGCGGCAGCGCGGCAAACGCGGCGAAGCGCCCTTCGTATTTGCCGCAAATGTCTGACAGCGCATCATTGACCATCCGGCACAGCGGCAGCGACACCTCCACCGGCTGAGATTCGATCCAGCAGAACGAGCCCAGCAGCGACAGCACGCTGGTGGTCACGCCCTGACGATCCATCCGCGCCAGATGAAAATTCACATCATCGAAGGCTTTTGAAAGCGGCTCTTCGCCGATGCGCGACTTCAATACCTCGACGCCTTCAGCATTGCGCACAATGCGTGGCTCGCGGGTGCGGGCGCGCAGCGCGTCGGTCAGTTCAGCGGGTCTCCAGTGGGCATGCATGTCGATCATGGCTTTCTCCCTTTCTGTTTGAAGTCGGCTACCGTGGACGATGGATGGACAATTTATTCCAATGAACGGGGCGGCGCAAGCGTTTGGCTTACGCCCCTTCCGCCGCGCCCGGATTCCACTGCCCTTTGCGCATGCGGGTGATGGTGATATCGGCGAACACGCCTTTTTGCGTGAACGGGTCGCCATCGGAAAACGCTTTCGCTTCGGCGCGGCTGTTCACGTTCAGCACAAACAGGCTGCCGATGGCGATATTGCCGTCATCGGTTTGCGTGGCGCCGGCGAGCACGAGGATATTTTTCTGGCTGCCCAGATAATCGCGATGTGGTTGCAGCACGGAATCGCGTATGGCGGCAGTGTTCGGTTTGTCGGTGCAAGATACGATCCACAGCATGGTGATGCTCCTTCTGTTGATGGGGGAATGTTTAAATTCAGACGCCGCGCTCATTGCCACGTTCAGTGCCGCGCACGGCTGCTTCGCATCATAGTGGATTCTGCACGGCGCTTCTTCGAGTTAATGTAAGCATTTGTTTTTACACAACATTTCATACTATGAGACGCGCGGCGAAGAAGCGTTTGCGCCACCGGCGACATGCGCAATAATGCGGTTCCTTCCATCCGCCGCCGCACCTCAACCCAAGGAGCTCCGCATGAAAACGGCCGCCAAAAAATCCAACGTGACGCGTCTGCACAGCGTATCGAAGACCAACGCCAAGCCCTCGAAAAGCCGCATGAGCAAAGCCGAATGGGAAGCGCGCGTTGAACTCGCGGCGGCGTATCGGCTGTGCCACATGATGGGTTGGTCGGACATGCTGGGCACGCACATCTCGTGCCGCGTGCCGGGCACCGACAATCAGTTCCTCATTAACCCGTACGGCTTGTTGTTCGACGAGATCACCGCGTCGTCGCTGATTAAATGCGACACCGACGGCAACAAGCTCTCCGAGTCGCCGTACGAAATTAACTTCGCCGGCTTCTGCATCCACAGCGCGATTCACATGCACCGCCACGACGCGCACGCGGTGATGCATTGCCATACCAAGGAGGGCGTCGGCGTATCGTCGCAAAAACAGGGCTTGCTGCCGCTGACGCAAATGGCGCTGGCGATGCCGTATCACGAAGTGCGTTATCACGACTACGAAGGCATCGCGCATGACCTCACCGAGCGCGAGCGGCTGGTGCGCGACTTGGGCACCGGCACCATGCTGATCCTGCGCAACCACGGGACGCTCACCATCGGCGCCACGGTGGGCGAAATGTTCGCGCGCATGAATCGCATCGAACGCGCCTGCAAATTCCAGTTGGCGGCGATGAGCGGCGACGCGGAACTGAAT
>VFLF01000925.1 GCA_009885185.1 Nitrosomonadales bacterium
TCCGCAACGAAGCGGTGTTCTGGAATGCACTGTCTGCCGGACGTGGATGTCTTCTCATCGGTTCACATCTGGGTAGTTTCGAAATGCTTGCTATCGTCGGTAGCGTGGAAAAAAAACTGTCGATCAATATGGTGATGCACTTGAAAGAAGGCGCGCGTCTGGGCGGCCTGATCATGGGCGGGCAAACCTCACTGCCCTACAACATCATTCCACTTGGAGAGCCCGGTTCGATGTTGCGCGTCAAGGAATGTCTGGACCGCGGCGAAGTCGTGGGGATCCTCGCAGATCGCGTATACGCGGACGAAGCGACGCAAAGCCTGCCATTCCTGGGCAGTCCTGCGCGCTTTTCGCTGAGCCCCTGGCGTCTCGCCCGTATAACCGGCGCGCCCGTCGTGTCCGTGTTTGGCCTGTTCCATGGCGGCCGCCGTTACGAGATCGTATTCGAATCGATGACCACCCGCGTTGAGGATGTGCCCGCTGATGCAGCAGCGATGTCGATCGTTTCGGCGGCACCGATCCTCGTTTCGTCGCGAGGCGGTCTCGCGGCTTATGTTGAAACTCTGGAGCGTCACGCTCGCCATCATCCCTACAACTGGTTCAATTTTTACGATTACTGGAGCGCTTGAATGAACCTCACCTGCCCCGCACACCGCCTGATGCGTTTGATCGTGGCGGCGCTTTTGATGGGGTCCCTTGGGGCCACCCAGGCTCAAGGTCTGGACTTACCCCGTCTGATGCAATTGCTCGCGGCCGCGCCCGCTGCTGAAGTGGCGTTTACGGAGAAGAAATTCTCAAGCCTCTTGTCGGCACCGGTGGTGAGTTCCGGAAAACTGGTCTACCGGCGTCCGGATATTGTCGAAAAACACTTCGACACGCCACGCAAGGAAAGCTATCGATTCATCGGCGAAGAACTGGTGATGATGCGCGGTGGCATTGAAAAGCGGATTCCGCTGTCCAGCCAGCCGCTGCTGTCGGCATTTGCCGCCAGCCTGCGCGGCGTTCTTGGCGGAGACCTTGGTTTGCTTGGCAGTCACTATCAGTTGGCGCTGCAGGGGGACGAACTCTCATGGCGCCTTGACATGATACCCATCGACGAAGAAACCGGGCGCTATGTGAAGCGCATTACCGTCTCGGGCCGCGCGGGACGTATCGCGCAGATCGAGGTACGCGAATCCAGCGGCGACCATTCCGTGCTGCAGATTCGTTAGGACAGCAATGAGTGATCGCGGAACCCTTTCGAGTATCGCGTCGCGCGAGTGGTCCCGCTATGCGCTAACGTTAATGTGTTTCGGGTTGTTGGCATTTTTTTTAGCCAAAACCCTGCGCGTGGAAAGCGATTTCGCGGCGTTCCTGCCTCCATCGACGACGCCAGAAGAGCGCTTGCTCATTGCGCAGTTGCGCGATGGCCTGGTGTCGCGACTGATGCTTGTCGCCCTGCAGGGCGCGGACGAGAAAACGTTGGCGCGGGCCAGCCGCAAGCTGGCTGAACGTCTCAGCCGCGTACCCGAATTCGAGTATGCCGCCAATGGCAGCCTCGACCAGTTCGTCGCGCAGGGCGAAGTGCTGATGCGCCATCGCTACGCCTTGAGCCCTGCCATGCATGCGGATAAATTTTCCGCTACTGGATTGCGCACGGCGCTGGAGGAACAATTGACGCAGATAGCGTCTCCATTTGGCGCGTTATCAAGATCCATCATGGCGCGCGACCCGACGGGTGAATTCCTCAGTATCGTGCGCCAGTTCGATCCTGGTGCGATGCCGGCATTGCGTCACGGCGTATGGTTCAGCGCCGATGGCAAGCGTGCTTTCCTGATTGCGCAGACGCGCGCACCGGGCTTCGACAGCGAGCGCCAGGAACAGGCGATGGCCGTCGTCAAGCAGGCCCTGCAGGATGAAAATCCACAGGTCGCTGCGGTCCTGACCGGACCGGGCGTATTTGCGGCCGAATCACGGCGCCTGATTCGCAGCGACGCCGAACGCCTGAGTGCGCTCTCGGCGCTTGCCATATTGGCGATGCTGGTGTTCGTTTACCGCTCGGTACTGATGGTGGTGCTGGTAACAATCCCGGTTGCGTTTGGCTTGCTCATTGGTGTGCTGGTCGTCAACGCCATATTTGGTTCGGTACACGCGATTACGCTGGGGTTTGCCGCCACGCTGATTGGAGAAGCGGTCGACTATCCCAGTTATCTGCTACTCAATACCGCGCCCGCTGAAGCCGCTCGTGACGCGGCGCGGCGCCTGCGGCTGACGCTCACGCTGGCGGTGCTGACGACGGTGGTCAGCGCGCTGGCACTCACGCTGTCGAGCTTTAAGGGCTTGGCGCAGCTCGGTGTGCTCACCATGGTGGGCGTGTTGGTTGCGGGCCTTGTTACCCAATATCTGCTGCCGTGGTTAATTGGCAAGCGTGCAATTTCCATTGCGCGACTCAATGTCCCCGCCGTCGATTTCCTGTCCCGGTCACGCTGGCTGAGCATCGCCGCCGCTCTCGTGGTGGTCGGTGCCGGCGTCTGGCTGGTGCACCTGCACCCGGCGTGGTGGCAGCGCGACCTTGCCGGGATCAGTCCGGTGCCGCCTGCCATGCGCGTGCTGGACGGACAGCTGCGCAGCGAAATGGGCGCGCCGGAAGTCAGCATGTTTCTCGCGAGTCGCGGAAAAACGCAGGCAGCGGCCTTGCAGGCAGCCGAAAGCGTGCTGCCGGTGCTGCAGCGATGGAAGCAGGAAAAATCGATTCGCAACTTCGATTCACCGGCCCGGTATCTTCCCACGGCGGCGACACAGCGCGAACGACTAAACCTGCTGCCTGAGCCAGCTGAGCTTGAGCGCAACCTTGCCAAAGCGCTGAAGGGCCTCGCGTTCCGCCCCGATGCTTTCCAGTCTTTTGTCGAGGAAGCCGGTGCCGCTCGCGTTGAATCGTTGCTGGTCACGGCGCCGGTGACGATGGCCTCGTATGCAGGTACACCGCTCGGGACCCGCTTGAATGCACTGGTCGTTGCACTGGACGGACAATGGCTGGTGCTGACACCGCTGGGCGGTGTCAGCGACGCTGGAAAGCTGGCAAAAGATTTGGCCGCGATGCCTGAAAGTAGCAGCCAGCTTGTGGATTTGAAGAAGATCTCCGCCGACATGGTCGACGGCTTCCGCCGCGAAGCGCTGGCGCAGGCCGGATGGGGTGCCGCACTGATTTTCCTGCTGCTCCTTGGCGGGTTGCGATCTGCCAAACGTGCCATTCGGGTGGCGTTTCCTGCCGGTGCGGCGCTGGTTCTCACCGTGGCGCTGCTGGTCGCCTTTGGTGTTCGCCTCAGTGTGTTCCATCTGGTTGCGCTGCTGCTGGTGCTCGGCATCGGCCTCAACTATGCGCTGTTCTTTGAACGCATCGTGGCGGATGTGCACGAACGTGCCCGCACCAGACTGGCGCTGGCAGTTTGCAGTACGTCAACGATCGTCACGTTCGGGTTACTTGCGTTATCCTCGACCCCGGTGCTGCATGCAATCGGCAGTACCGTCGCGCTGGGGGCCGTTCTGGCCTTATTGCTGTCAGCGATATGGGCGCAGCACAATAACAATGTCCCGGCTGTGGAAGTCGCTTGATTTTATGCCACTGCCGTTAACGAAAATGCCATGAATACACTTGCGATCTCCGCGTATACCAGTAGCAATGCGGCCGGCATTGGCAAGCTTGCGACGGCGCGCGCATTGCGTGAAGGCCGCACGGGGCTGGTTCCCAACGATCTCGACTGGGCCCCTTTGCCATGCTGGATAGGGCGTATCCCGGGACTCGACGGTGACGATGCGATCAAACTGCCGGAGGCACTTCGCGAGTTTGATTGTCGCAACAACCGCCTGGCACTATTGGGGCTGGAGCAGGACGGTTTTATGGCTGCTGCGGCGAACGCCCGCCAACGCTTCGGGCCCGAGCGTGTGGGCGTGTTCATCGGTACCAGCACCTCTGGCATCCTGTCCACCGAGATTGCCTACCAGCACCGCGAGCCGCACAGCGGAAAACTGCCCCCCGACTATCGCTATTCAACTACCCACAATCTTGATGCCACTACCGAGTTCGTGCGCCGGGTGTTGGGACTTGCTGGCCCCTCGATGACCATTTCCACCGCTTGTTCGTCGAGCGCGAAAGTCTTCTGTCTGGCTGAACGCTTTATCCGGCTGGGACTGATTGATGCCGCCATCGTTGGGGGCGTCGACAGCCTCTGCCACACCACTCTCTATGGTTTTAGTTCGCTGCAACTCGTGTCTACCGATGTGTGCCGTCCGTTCGATGGCGCACGGCGCGGGTTGTCGATTGGCGAGGCGGCAGGGTTCGCGCTGGTCGAAAGAGCAGGGGCTAGCGAGGCAGGCCTGCATTTGCTCGGCTACGGGGAAACCAGTGACGCCTATCACATGTCAACGCCACACCCAGAAGGCGACGGGGCCCACCGTGCCATGCAGGAAGCGCTGTCCCGTGCCGGACTCGCTGCGGCTGACATTGACTACGTAAACCTTCACGGCACCGCCACGCCAGCCAATGATCGCGCCGAAGATCGCGCGGTTCACAATGTCTTCGGCAATGCCGTCGCCTGTTCATCGACCAAAGGCTTCACGGGGCACGCACTGGGAGCAGCAGGCATCACCGAGGCCACAATCGCACTGCTCTGTATAGAAAACAACCTCATTCCCGGCAGTCCCACCACAGAGAACGTCGATCCCGAAATGCACTGCGCCATTGTCCTGACTGCACGCAATGAACGGGTCAGACGCGTGATGAGCAACAATTTCGGTTTTGGCGGCAGCAACTGCGCACTCTTGTTCGGCGAGGCCGCGTGATGCGCGTGGCGGTCGATGCCGTCGGCGTGCTGGCACCGGGTTTACCGGACTGGGATACCGCCAGGGCGGTACTGGCGCAGCAGCGTGTTTTTGCTTCGGCAGTTATCGATGTGCCCCAGCCCGGGTGCCTGGCGCCTGCGGAGCGGCGGCGTAGCAGCCCGACCGTGCGCTTAGCACTTGCAGTGGCGGAGCAAGCGTTGCGGCAGACATCGCTGTCACCGCAGGACATGGTGATGGTGTTCTCGTCGTCCGAGGCAGCCGGCGTGATTACCCACCAATTGTGCGAAGCGCTCGCCGGTAGCCGCGAGGTCTCACCTACCCAGTTCCATAATTCCGTGCACAACGCGCCCAGCGGTTACTACAGCATTGCCATGAATGCGCGGCGCGCGGCCAGCAGTGTATGTCGGGGTGAGTGGAGCTTCGCGGCCGGATTACTCAATGCAGCGGCACAGGCGGTCGCGGACCAGTCGCCCGTACTGTACGTTTGCTACGACAGTCCACTGCCTTCGCCGATGTGTGAAGTCATGCCGGTCGTTGAATCAACCGCGATTGCGCTGGTGCTGACCCCTGACCCAAGCCCGGCATCAATGGCGACATGGGATCTGGCCATCGTGCCACAGCGCGGGACCGCAACGTGGCAAGACTGGGCGCCACCGGCATGGCACTTCAATGCGTCCGCACGTGGCTTTGCCGCGCTTGAGTCGCTGGCAAATCCCGGATGCACAGCCTTTGCTTTGGCGCTTTCGCCTGAGATCGATCTGGCGGTGACGCGATGCTAGTTTGCAATGAATTGACGCTCACATCGCGGCATCGAATTGCAGATCGCCATTTGGCGCGCCTTGACAAGCATTTTCGACCTGAGTGCCGCGCCAGATATAGAGTTCTGCGGACTAATAAATGCAGCTAGACCACGCCGCCATCGCAGCACGCATTCCTCACGCCGGACGCATGTGCTTGCTGGATCGGGTACTGCAATGGGACTCGCACAGTATCCGCTGTAGCGCGACTTCGCATCGTGACAAGGACAATCCCTTGCGCGAAGGCGCGGGCCTCGCGATGCTGGCCGGCATTGAATATGCGGCACAGGCTGCCGCCGTGCACGGCGCGCTATTGTTGGATGCGATCGTACCGCGCAGTGGCGTATTGGCGGCGCTTAAAAACGTGACTGCCACACAGCAGTGGCTGCACGAGATTGCCGACGATATCGTGATCGAGGCGAACCTCCTTCACAGCGACCCGGCAGGTGGCATCTTTGCCTTCGCTGTGTTTGCCAGCGAGGAGCGCATATTGAGTGGACAATTCACATTGATGTATATCGACCAGGTACAGGAGCAACCCGCATGAAACGCGCTCTCGTCACGGGCGGCAGCGGTACGATCGGTGCCGCGATCTGCCGCGAGCTTTCGGCCGATGGCTTTCACGTCGTCGTGCACGCCCATCGGCGGATGGCTGAAGCTGAGGCGCTCGCCGCCACACTACGCGACGGCGGTGGCAGTGCCGAGGCGGTCGCGTTTGATGTAGGCGACAACGCGGCCACGTTTGCTGCGCTGAAGA
>VFLF01000435.1 GCA_009885185.1 Nitrosomonadales bacterium
GACCCGGATCAAACCGGATCCCCGCCAATCGCTCCTTGTAGTACGGCACGGTGGCCACCGCATGCCGCAACACATGTTGAAGCTGGCGTAACTGTTGTTCGAGTATGCGCTCGGCGGGCCACCATTGCGTTTGCTCGAACTGGTACAACATCGCCAGCAATTGCGCGCCGCGCGCCGACGGCATCGCGGGCCACGTGACACCCACCACGCGGGAACGAATGTCGGATGCCTTACCGGCTTTGCGTTCGCTGTTCAAGGTAAATCCCCGGCCGCTGCGCTAATGCGCCCTCAGTGGGCCTTATCCCAATTCTGCCCAACGCCCAACTCCACCGCCAGCGGCACGGACAGCGTTGCCACGCCATTCATCAATTGCGGCAAGCGTTGTTTTACGATGTCTAGTTCACCCTCCGGCACTTCCAAAACCAGTTCGTCGTGCACCTGCATGATGAGTTTGGTTGCTAGTTTTTCTTTCATCAGCCAATCATTCACGGCGATCATCGCGAGCTTGATGAGATCAGCCGCGGTGCCCTGCATCGGCGCGTTGATCGCCGCGCGTTCGGCGCCCTGACGGCGCGCCTGATTGGTGCTGCGAATTTCCGGCAGCCACAGGCGGCGGCCAAACACGGTTTCGACGTAGCCTTGATTGCGCGCCTGTTCGCGCGTGTCTTTCATATACGCATCCACGCCGGGGTAGCGCGCGAAGTAGCGCTCCATGTATTGCGCGGCCGCGCTGCGTTCCAGCCCAAGCTGGCGCGCCAGACCAAACGCCGACATGCCGTAGATCAGCCCGAAGTTAATCACTTTGGCGTAGCGCCGCTGCTCGCTGCTGACCTCGGCGGGCGGGGCGCCGAAAATCTCGGCGGCGGTGGCGCGATGGATGTCTTCACTGGCGGCAAACGCTTTTAACAAACTTTCGTCCTGTGAAATGTGCGCCATGATGCGCAGTTCAATCTGCGAATAGTCGGCAGAGACGATCACGCAGCCCGGCGGCGCGATAAACGCCTCGCGGATGCGGCGGCCCTCGGCGGTACGTATCGGAATGTTCTGCAAATTCGGATCGTTGCTCGACAGCCTGCCGGTCACCGCAATCGCCTGCCCGTAGTTGGTATGCACGCGCCCGGTGTCGGGGTTAATCATGCTCGGCAGTTTGTCGCTGTAAGTCGATTTCAGTTTGGCCAGACCACGGTATTCGAGGATCAGCTTGGGCAGCGGATGATCCAGCGCCAATTGTTCCATCGAATCTTCGTCGGTGGAGGGCTGGCCAGTGGGCGTTTTCTTCACCGGCTTCAAGCCTTGCTTGTCGAACAGAATCTCCTGTATCTGCTTGGGCGAACTCAGATTAAACGGCTGGCCCGCCTGCGCGTGCGCTTTCGCTTCGGCCTCGATCATTTTCGCGCCGAATTCGCGCGACAGCTCCGCGAGCAACTTCACGTCGAGCAACACGCCGTTGCGTTCCATCGTTTGCAGTACGTGCATCGCGGGCATTTCGATGTCGCGGTAGATGTGCAGCAGTTTGGCATCGGCGGCCACTTGCGGATACAGCGCATGATGCAGTTGCAAGGTGATATCCGCGTCCTCGGCAGCGTATTCGCTGGCGCTCTCGATCGACACCTGCTCAAAGCCGATGCGCGATGCGCCCTTGCCGGTCAATTCATCGTAAGTGATTGTTTTTATTAATAAATGCCTGGTCGCAAGATCATCCATATCGTGCGGCTTGTGGCTTTCCAGCACATACGATTGCAGCAGCGTGTCATGCATCGCGCCACGCACCGTCACGCCGTGATTGGCGAACACATGGGTGTCGTACTTGATGTGCTGGCCGAGCTTGGGCGCGCTGGCGTCTTCGAGCCACGGTTTCAGTTTGGCCAGCACGTGATCGAGCGCCAACTGATCGCCCGCGCCGGGATATTGATGGCCGACGGGAATGTACGCCGCCTCGCCCGGCGTCACCGCCAATGAAATGCCGACCAGCCGCGCCTTGAACGGATCGAGGCTGGTGGTTTCGGTGTCCACTGCGGTCAGCGTCGCGGCGCAAATTTTGCCGAGCCACGTATCGAGTTGCGCGTCGGTGGTGACGGTTTCATAGCGGCGCGAGGTGTTGGCCTGATAGGCGGGCGCTTGCGGCACGGGCGCGGCGGCTGTCGTGGCAACAGTTGCATCGGGCGCGGCCTCCGGCGACAGCTCCTTGCGCCACGACTTGAAATCAAAATCCTCGAACAGCGTCAGCAGCTTTGGCGTGTCCTGCGGTTTCAGATCGAGTTCTTCCAGCTTCACCGGCA
>VFLF01000216.1 GCA_009885185.1 Nitrosomonadales bacterium
GACATGTCGGGCCTGGATATCAGCTACGACACTCGCAAGCGCCGCGCGGCGGCGGACCCGAACTACCGCAAGCTGCATGTGCCCGAACGTTTGGTCGAGATGGGGCGCAAGGGCCAGAAGACCGGCGCGGGCTGGTACCGCTATGAAAAAGGCGACCGCACGCCGCACCCCGACGAAGTGGTGAAAAGCGTTATCGCCGATGTCGCGCGCGAGTTCGGCATCGCGCAGCGCACCTTTACGGATGAAGAAATCCTGCGGCGCTTGCTGTTCGCCTCGGTCAACGAAGCATGCAAAATTCTGGAAGAAGGCCGCGCCTACCGCGCCAGCGACATCGACGTGATGTGGCTGCACGGCTTTGGTTATCCGCGCTATCGCGGCGGCCTGATGTTCTGGGCCGACAGCATCGGCGTGCGCGAGGTCTACCGGCAAGTTGAAGAATGGCATCAGCGTTATGGCGCGCGCTGGAAACCTTCGGCGTTGTTGAAAGAGTTGGCCGAGAGTGGGACAGCGTTTCGGGAGGCTAAGCCGAAGGTGGCGTTGTAACAAACCCACTTCAGGTTATTTAAGCGCGAAAAATTACCCCCGTCATTCCCGCGCAGGCGGGTATCCCCTTCCCTTGGGGGAAGGTAGGAAGGGGGCGCACTGTCTCCAGTTGCACTGTGTTATGGGTTCCCGCCTGCGCGGGAACGACAGGGTTGGTGTGGCAAGTATTCGAAGCAGAGAAAATGAACACTCAAGAACTGATTACCCAAGCCCGCGCGCAAAACCGCACCGCGCTCGATGAACAAGCCGGCAAGAAACTGCTCGCGGCATTCGGCGTAGCTGTGCCGCAAACGCTCACGGTCAAAGATGCCGGCGGCGTGGATGCAGTATTTGCCAAACTCCAGCCGCCACTCGTCGTCAAAATCATGTCGCCCGATATCCTGCACAAGAGCGACGCGGGCGGCGTCAAGGTCGGAATCAACACGGCAACTGAAGTCAAAGACGCCATCAACACCATGGCCGCAGCGCCCAAAATAAAATCCGCGCACATCGACGGCTACCTGATCGAGGAAATGGCGCCCGCCGGGCAAGAGATGGTCATCGGTGGTTTGCGCGATCCGCAGTTCGGCCCGCTGGTGATGGTGGGTCTTGGCGGTATTTTTGTGGAAGTGCTGCGCGATGTGTCGTTTCGCATTTGCCCGATCACGCGGCTGGATGCGCAGGAAATGCTGGATGATCTTAAGGGCGCGGCTATCCTCGACGGCGCGCGCGGATGCAAGCCCGTGTCACGCGAGGCCATCATCGACGCGCTGCTCAAAGTGGGCGGCGAAAACGGCTTGCTGATGCAGCACGCGGCTGACTTTGCCGAGGCCGATATCAATCCGCTGATCGTGTCGGACAGCGGCGCGGTGGCCGTCGATGCGCGCTTTATCCTAAGATAAAATAATGAATAAAAACAACATCTTACAAGAATTCACGCCGTTGTTCGCACCGGCCACCGTGGCGGTGATCGGCGCTTCCACCAAGAACAGCGTCGCGCTGCCCAACACGTTTATCCGCCGCATCCGCGAGTTTGGTTTCAAGGGCGATATTTATCCGATCCACCCCAGCGCCGCCGAGATCGAAGGTGTCGCCGCCTATCCTTCGCTGGCGGAAACACCCAAGCCCATCGACTACGCCTACATCGCCGTTTCCGCCGTGCAGATACCGCCGATGCTTGAAGCGGCGAAAGGCCGCGTGCGTTTCGCGCATGTGATTTCCAGCGGCTTTGCGGAGGCCGACGATGGCCGCGATTTGCAGGAGCAGCTCGCCGCCGCCGCGCGCGCGGGCGGCATGCGCCTGGTGGGGCCGAACTGCATGGGCATGTTTTCACCGCGCGGCGGCATCACCTTCGCCGAAGTCGGCCCGCAGCCCGTGGGCGGCGTGGGCGTGGTGTCGCAAAGCGGCGGGTTGGGCACCGACATTATTCGCCGCGGGCTGGCGCGCGGCATCCAGTTCTCCGGGCTGGTGACGGTGGGCAACTGCGCCGATGTCGTGCCCAGCGACTTGCTGGAATATTATTTTGCCGACGCGCAAACCAAAGTGATCGGCCTCTACATCGAAACCGCAAAAGATGGCCGCCGCATGTTTGAACTGCTGCGCGCCGCGCGTGCCAAAAAGCCGGTGGTGATTCTGAAGGGCGGGCGCACGCGGCAAGGGCTGGCCGCTGCCGTCTCGCATACCGGATCGCTGGCGGGGGATGATCGCGTATGGATGGCGTTGTCGCGCCAGACCGGCTGCGTGATGGTGGATACGCTTGATCAGTTTATCGATACGCTGCTGCTGTTCCAATCGGTAACGCCCAAAGCCGGCAAACCCACGCAGCGCGTTACGCTGTTCGGCAACGGCGGCGGCACCAGCGTGCTCGCCACCGATTATTTTGCGCGGCTGGGTCTGGACGTGTCGCCGTTTGAACAAAGCACCATAGCCGCACTCGCGGCGCTGCAACTGCCGCCCGGCACCAGCATCACCAACCCGGTGGATTGTCCGGTGGGCACGCTGCAACAGGACGATGGCCGCGTCGCGGAAAAAATCCTCGATATTATTTACGCCAGCGGCAAGCCCGATGCGCTGGTGATGCACCTGAATCTGTCGTCGTTTGCCGGGCGCGCCAAACCCGAAGTGCTGGATAACCTGATGGCCGCGGCACTCAGGGTGCAGCAAAAATATCCGGGGCAAGCGCATTTTGTGCTGGTGCTGCGCTCGGATGGTGAGCCTGCGCTGGAAGAACGCAAACGCGCGTTCCGCGACAAAGCCCGCGCACTGGGCGTGCCGGTGTACGATGAAATGCCCAACGTGGGCCACGCGCTGGCCGCACTGCAAAGCCATGAGCGGTTTGTTTTTACGCGTAACACACAGTCTTAATGAATGCGCGCCGCTGCACCTGAAAACCTCTTCCCTTTCAGGGTATGGGTATCTATACATCTCCAAAATATACTGTCCCCTCGCCCCGTTTACGGGGAGAGGGTTAGGGTGAGGGGCAGGCGTCGTGGAATGTAGTGGTGCAATTCCCAAGGACACTGGTGTGGCCGCCCCTCACCCCCGCCCTCTCCCCGCAAGCGGGGCGAGGGGGTTTCTTTGAGATATATATAAACCCATGCCCCGAAGGAAACGGCATGAATAGGTAAGACAGTACAACCAACAGGATTCCCCATGAGCATCAAACCCGAGTACCTCAACAAATTCAGCGCCACCGGCTATCCGTTGCGTCTTTATAGCGGAGACGGCGCACTGGAAAACCTGCCGGCGGAACTCAAACGCCATCGCGCCAAGCGCGCGTTCATCGTGTGTGGACGGACGGTGTCGCGCAAAACGGATTTGATCGCGCACATGCGGCGCATCCTCGGCGACGCCTGCGCGGGCGTGTTTGATGAAATGGACAAGGACACTTCCATTGACGCCGTGACGCGCGCCGCCGCTGCCGCGAAAGCGGCGCAGGCAGATATGCTAATCAGCGTAGGCGCGGGCAGCGTGACGCAGGGCACGCGCGTGGTGGCGATTCTGATGGCGGAAAAACGTCCGGTGGACGAATTGATTACGCAGTACCCGGACAACGCGCCTGCCATCAGCCCGAAACTGCTTGAACCCAAAGTACCGATCATTAACGTACTCACTGCAGCCACCTCGGCGCAGAATCGCGCCGGCTCGGCGGTGAAAGACCCGAATCGCGGCAACCGCATGGAGTTTTTTGATCCGAAGACGCGGCCGGTCGCGCTGTTCTGGGATGCCGAGGCGCTGATGACCGCGCCGATGTCGCTGGTGCGCACCACCACGGTATCCGCGGTGTGGCGCACCACCATGAACTTGGGCGCCGTGCGCATCTCGCCGCTGTCAGAAGGCGACCGCTTGCAGGCGTTTCGTCTTGCGCGCCATGCGTTGGATCATCTGAACGACAGCAGCGATGTCACGCCGCGCATCAGCGCTTGCGCCGCTGCATTTTTGCAGAATCGCGATGCCGACGATGGCGGCATGGCCGCCGGCAAACACTGGGTGGAGCGGGTGGTGTATGCCTTTGCCACCGCGCTGTTCCAGATGCACGCGCACGTCGGGCAGGGCGAAGCCAGCGCCGCGCTGACGCCGATGGTGATGCGCAAGCTGGGGAACCGTAATCCCGAAGCGATGGCGTTGATCGCGCAGAGCCTCGGCGTGTGGCAAGAAAGCGATGGCTTGGCCGCCGCGCCGGAAAAAGCCGCGACGGAACTCGAACGCCTGTTCAAATCCGCCGGCGCGCCGGCGCGGGTGTCGGAGTTGAACATCCCGCGCGACAGCCTGCCCCGCATACTCGAAAACTCGTTGAAAAATTTCAACGCCGATCCCAAGCGCGAGTTCGTGCGCGAACGTGATTTGTTGTTAAGCGTGCTGGAGGCTTGCTGGTAATGGCCTGGGACATACTCATTGCATTACGTGGACAAACGGCGGCGTGACCGCCATCACGGAATTCATCTAAGTATCTGTTTTTAATAATAATTTTTGCGCCTGCCGTTACGCTCCTTTACAGTTTGCAACAGCGGTCGCGGTAAACGGCGTGTAGCATGGGCCGTTAGACAGGTATGGGAATTCACCCATATCCACCCGTGGAGAGGAAGAACAAAATGAAGATCAGGACAACCATTATCGCCATTGCGTTAGCCGCACTTCCCGGAATCACTTTCGCGCAGGCGCCAGCCGACCCCGCGCGCATAGACCAGCGCCAGGCCAATCAGCAAAAGCGCATCGACGAAGGCGTCAAGTCGGGCGAACTCAACAGGAAAGAAGCGGCGCGCTTGCAGGAAGAACAGGCGCGCATACAGCGCATGGAAGACAAGGCGCGCGCCGACGGCAAGATCAGCCCTGAAGAAGCACGGCGCATCAAGGCGGCGCAGGACAAACAGAGCGAAGCCATTGCCCGCGAGCGCAGTGACAGCGAGCGCGCGAAATCGGGCCGTCCGGATGATCGTCGTGATGGACGACGCGACGACCGTCGTGACCGTGTGAATCAACTTCAGGCCGCGCAGCAGCGCAGCATCGACGAAGGCGTGAAGCGCGGCGAGCTCACGCAAAAAGAAGCCGCGCGTCTGCGCGATGAGCAAGCGCGCATACAGCGCACCGAAGACAAGGCGCGCGCCGATGGCAGACTCACTTCGGATGAAATGCGCCGGCTGGACCGTGAACTGGATCAACTGGATCAGAAGATCGCGCGCGAACGCAACGACAAGCAGCGCGCGAAATAACCCACACTTTTCTGTACTCTCCGGGACTGGATTCAGCGTTAACGGAGGGGGAAATACGCCCATAATCAACAACTGAAAGGAAAGCCACAATGAAACTCAAGACCATCATCGCCACTCTTGCCATTGCAACGCTTCCCGGATTTGCTTTTGCCCAAGCCACCCCTGCAACACCCGCGACACCCAGCGACAAGGCTGGCGTGCGCATCGACCAGCGTCAGGCCAATCAGCAAAAACGCATCGACGCCGGCGTGAAATCCGGTGAACTCAACCAAAAAGAAGCCGCGCGGATGCAAAAAGGCCAAGAACGCGTTCAAAAGATGGAAGACAAGGCCCGCGCGGACGGCAAAGTAACCAAGAAGGAAGCCGCCCGGATTGAACACGCGCAGGATCATCAAAGCGCGCGCATTTACAGCCAGAAGCACGACAAGCAAAAAGCCAAGTAATTTCTTCGTTTGGAGCATGACGGCATCGGCCACGCCCTAGCGCGTGGCCGATGCCGTTTTAGCGTTTAGAATTCGTTTTTGGCTCACACAAATTACAGACAGGGAAACCATGGACACGCTAAAAGTCGGCATGAAGCACACGGAAGAATGGGTCATCACCGAAGACCGCACCACGCAACGCGGCCCCTACAAAGTGTTTGCCACGTGGTCGATGACACGCTTCGTGGAAACCACCGCGAGCGGCCTCGTGGCGCCGCATCTCAAACCCGGCCAAGGACAGGTGGGCGTGTCCATCACCGTGCGGCATATGGGCCCCACGCCGATGGGCAAAACCGTGCGCGGCGAAGCGGAGCTCATCGCCATCGACCGGCGGCGCCTGTCATTCAAGGTCAAGGTGTACGACGACACCGAACAAGTCGGCGAAGCCGAACACGACCGTTTTATTGTTGATCTCGATAAATACTTCGCCAATTTGGATAAGAAGCTGGCTAACAAGTAACGGCGTGATCGACACCACCGGCACTTCAAGTAACGGTAAGCAGATTCAACCGGTGAGTTACATGATCCCATCCATTCCGAGCCGCCCGCGCATCGCCATCCTCGGCATCCATCTCGAAAGCAACGCGTTCGCGCCCGTCAGCACCGAGGAGGATTTCCGCAAATCGTGTTACTTCGAAGGGGCGGCCATGCTCACCGAGGCCGCCAAGCCCGCGCCCGCGATGCCCTCCGAGATTCCCGGTTTTGTGGAAGCGATGAACGCGGGCGGCGTGTGGGAGCCGGTACCCATCATCATCACCGCCACCGAACCGGGCGGCCCGGCCGATCAGCAGTTTATCGATGCCACCATGGGGCGCATGCGCGCCATGCTTGCGGCGGCGCAGCCCTATGACGCGATCTACATCAGCAACCACGGCGCGATGATTTCGACCGGCGCGGAAGACCCCGACGGCGCGCTCTACGCGCTGGCGCGCGAAGCAGTGGGGCCGCATGTGCCGGTGCTTGCAACCGTCGATCTGCACGCCAACATTTCGCAACGCATGGTCGATTGCGCGGATTGCATACTCTCGTATCGCACTAACCCGCATGTGGATCGACGCGAGCGCGGCGCTGAAGCAGCGCCGCTGATTCGCCGCCTGATCGCGGGCGAACGCTGGGAGAAAACATTCATTCGCATGCCCATCGTGCCCCCGTCGGTGACGCTGCTCACCGCGCGCGGCGCCTATGCCGACATGATCGCCGAGGGCCAGCGCCATATCAGCCCCGATCTGCCGGTGGTGTCGGTGGTTGGCAGTTTCGCCTTCAGCGACGCGCGCGAGGGCGGCATCACGATACTCACGTACGGCCACGGCGATAAACCCAAAGCGCTCGCGTACCAGCTTGCGGAGTTTGCTTGGGACCAGCGCGAGCGTTTTCGCGTGCGCCTGACCCCGCTGGATGAAGCGATCGCGCGCGCCACGCGAGCGGGGCGCAACAACGAGCGCACCGCAGTGTGCCTCGCCGACGTTGCCGACAATCCCGGCGGCGGCGGGCGCGGCAACACTACCGATGTGCTCGAGGCGCTGCTTGCCGCGCGCGTCGAACGCGTGCTGCTCGGCAATTTTGTTGACGCCGCTGCCGCCGCGAAGTGTCATGCCGCAGGCGTGGGAGCCAATTTGCGCATCACACTTAACGAAGGGCGCGCCGACGAATACGGACGCGAAGTGCCCGTGGAGGCGCAAGTGCTCGCGCTGTCCGACGGCGTGGTCGCCGGGCGGCGTGGCGTCTACGCGGGCCGCACCGTGCATCTCGGCCCGGCGGCGGCAATACGCGCGGGCGGCCTCACCCTGGTGCTGTGCTCGCGCCGCATCCAGTGCGCCGACCCGGTGTTCTTCGAAACCTTCGGCCTCGACATCGGCGCATTCTCATCGCTGGTGGTGAAATCGCGCGGCCACTTCCGCGCCGGCATCGACGAGTGGTACGGCGACGACAAAATCATCGAAGTCGATGCGGCGGGGCTTACTTCGCCGATGCTTGAACGATTTACATGGAAGCGGTTGCCTCGGCCGGTTTGGCCACTGGATGCTGATACGCGGTGGCAGGGAGTAGGTGCTTTATTGCGGTAGCGAGGGAGATTGGAGTCTCCTATCCCGTAAGTGGGCAGCTTACGGCCGAGATGTGTGAAGACTCAGAAAATCTTCGACGTCAAAAAAATCGGCTTGCCAGCATGCGCTATATTGCGTTCTCTGATGCTGGGTAAGGGTGTGAAGACGCACAAAATCGTTCTCGTCATGAGTTTTCACACAGCTCGACCAAGAGCGGAAGTAGCCGCCGTTTACTGCGGACATTGATTGGACTGAGTCAGCAAAATGCAATCATTCAAGTGGCAGCAGTGAATTCGCTTGTCAGCGCAGTTCGTGGAGTCTGTCAGATTAAGATACGCTCGCGATATGAACGACGAGAACCGCAGTCTATCCCCTGGCCAGAAAGCAACCTTCGAGGCGCCGGAGGTAGAAGTGGTGATTGAGATTCCGCGGGGCAGCTTTCTTAAACGGGGATCCACCGGCCACATCGATTTCATCTCGCCGCTGCCGTGTCCGTACAACTATGGGTCTGTTCCAAAATTCTTGGGACTCGAGGGCGATCTGCTGGATGCACTGATTCTTGGTCCTCGGCTGCCGGTCGGCACGCGCATACGGGTCAAAGCATGGGGTGCGGTAATCCTGACCGACCGTGGTATGACAGACGACAAGTTGATCTGCAGTGACCATCGCCCAAGTCCGTCAGAATGCCAAAATGTCCTGCGTTTTTTCCGTTTTTATGCCAAGTGCAAAGGGCTCTTGAATATTTGGCGGAGGCGTCCCGGACGCAACGCGTGCGAGGGTTGGTGCGAGGCCACTCAAGCTCTCGCTCGCGCCCGACCGCGATACGATTCGTGGAAGGAACCACCCGTTGAGTTCTGATCCTCAGGTGGGGGCTATTGTCCGCGATCCGGCTTCGCCATCTGGATGGCTGGCGCTTCGCGGCCATTATGAGAACTTCGCAGTTATGGCAACTTGGCCTGCGGTGATCGCGTGAATCCCCTCGTAGAGGGTGTATCC
>VFLF01000539.1 GCA_009885185.1 Nitrosomonadales bacterium
ATCTGAGAACGTTTACTCTGCTCAGAGGTAAATAATGTTTAAAAACAAATACTTAAGTAATTTCATCGTATTGGCCGCTGCACTGGCCGGTACGGCCCACGCGCAAAATTACCCTACGCGCCCGGTGCGCATCATCGTCGCCTTCGCGCCCGGCGGCGCCAACGACATTGTGACGCGCGTCGTGGCGCAGAAACTGACCGAGACTTGGGGCCAGTCGATCGTGGTCGATAACCGCGGCGGCGCGGGCGGCAACATCGGCGGCGAACTCGCAGCCAAGGCCAACCCGGACGGCTACACGCTGTTCATGACCTCGGGTTCGATTGTGTCCGCCAATCCGCACATGTATCGCAACATGCCGTTCAATCCCGAAAAAGATTTCGCGGCGGTCACCATGGTGGCGAGCGGGCCGCAGATCATCGTGGTGAACGCCGCATTCGCCGCAAAAACGCTGAAGGACTTTATCGCCATGGCCAAGGCTAAACCGAAAACCATCACCATGGGCACGGCGGGCTTCGGCACGCAAACGCATCTGGCGGGCGAGAACTTCATGCACGCGGCGGGCATCGAAGCGGTACACGTGCCGTACAAGGGCGAAGGCCCGGCGCTGGTGGATCTGCTGGGCGGGCAAATTAATTTTGTGCCCGCCAATCTCCCGGCGGCGATCGGGCAAGTGCAGCAGGGCAAGCTGCGCGGCCTCGCGGTCACCAGTCTGCAACGCTTGAAGCAATTGCCCGATGTGCCCGCCGCGGCGGAAACCCTGCCGGGATTTGAAAACCTCGGCTGGTTCGGACTGGTCGTGCCCACCGGCACGCCCAAAGCGGTGATCGACAAAGTGCATGCAGACACCGCCCGCGCGCTGCAAGCGCCCGACATCCGCGCGCGCTACGAGCAACTCGGCATGGTGGCCGTGGGTGACAGCCCCGCGCAATTCGCCAAAACCATCAAGGACGAAACCGTGCGCTGGGGGAAGATCGTGCGCGAGCGAAACCTCATGGTGAACTGATGAAAATGGATCTCCAGCAGGTGGAAGAAGCGTCCAAGGAAATTTACATCCGCGCATTGAAGCTGCTGCCGCCGGATATCAAAGAGGGCTTCAAGCGCCTTGATGCGATGGAGACCAACGCCACCGGCAAGGCGATCCTCGGCACCATGATCCGCAACATCACCGTGGCCGAAGCCAACACCAACCTGCTGTGTCAGGACACGGGGATTCCGATTTACAACGTGGTGATCGGCGCGGGCGTCGAGGTCGATGGTTTTCAATTAAAGCAAGCCATCACCAAGGGTTGCGAGCGCGCCACCAAAGAACACCCGTTGCGTTCGAGCGTGGTGCATCCGACCACGCGGCAGAACGAACACACCTCGTGCGGACGCGGCGTGCCGGTCATCAATATTGATTTTTCCGACAAGCCCGGTGAACTGTCGATCGAAATGATCCCCAAAGGCTCCGGCTCGGAATTTAACTCGTGGCTGAAAATGGCGCTGCCCGCCGACGGCATCGATGCGATCAAAACCTTTGTCATCGATTGCGTGCTCGAAGCCGGTGGCAAAACCTGCCCGCCCACCATCGTGGGCGTGGGCGTCGGCGGCACGGCTGATTTATGCGTGCATCTGTCGAAGGTGGCGGCTACCCGCCCGCTGGGTACATCGTGCGCCGACCCCGAAGGCGCAAAACTCGAACAGGAATTGAGCGCCGTGGTGAACAAGCTGGGGGTGGGGCCGCAGGGGCTGGGCGGAGACTCCACCGCGTTTGCGGTGCATGTCGAAACAGCGGCCACGCATATCACGCTGAACCCGGTGGCGGTAAACATGCAGTGTCACTCGGCGCGGCGCTCGCGGGCAACGTTCACGGTGCAGGGTTTGGTATACGGGTTTTAAGGTCAACAGCAGATCGCCACAGAGTTCACGGAGAACACAGAGGGGTACGTGCCATTTCTCTCTCTGTGTTCTCCGTGACCTCTGTGGCAAAAAAAGGGTTTTGCAATGGCGCACTACGAATTCGACATGCCGGTAACAGAGGCGCAAATCCGCCAGGTGCGCGTCAACGACACCGTGACGCTGAACCAAGCGCTCTACGGCATCCGCGACGCCACGCAAATTCATATGTTCGACAAGGGGCGCAAAACGCGCTTTGATCTGAACGGTCACGCGGTGGTGCATACCGCCCCCAATGTGAAATGGGTGGGCGAAACCGAGGCGCATCCGTCCGGCTATGAGCCGATCTGCATCGGCACCACCACCAGCGCGCGCATGGAGCGCTTCACGCGTCCGCTGATGGAGCAATACGGTGTTCGCATCATCATCGGCAAAGGCGGGCTGTTCGCGGCGTCGCAGGCGGCGTTCAAGGACATCGGCGGCATTTACCTCGCCATCGTTGGCGGGGCGGCGGCACTGGAAACGACATGGATCGAACAGATCGAAGAAGTCGATCTCGATGATCTGAACCCGGAATCGCTGTGGAAGTTTCGTATCAAGGGCTTCGGGCCGCTGCTGGTAGCGATGGATTCGCACGGCGGGAACTTGTATACCGAGGTGAACAAGGCCGCGCGGGATAACCGCGCGGAAGTGTTGGCGGCGTTGGGTGTCAAAAACGTTTGAACCACGGATGAACTCAGATGAACACAGATAACCGCAGGAGCACTCTATCCCGTCGTTCCCGCGCAGGCGGGAACCCATAACACAGTGCCACTTGAGACCACGCATGGATACCCGCCTGCGCGGGTATGACGGGTCTGGTTTTTATCGGTGTTCATCTGAGTTCATCCGTGGTTAAAAAGCCTTCAATGAAAACCATAAAAACTGACATTCTCATCTTGGGCTCCGGCGGCGCGGGTTTGTTCGCCGCACTGCACGCCCACCAGCACAACCCGAATCTGTCGATCACGGTCGCGGTCAAAGGCCTGCTCGGTAAATCCGGCTGCACGCGCATGGTGCAGGGTGGCTACAACGTGGCGCTGGCGAAGGAGGATTCGGTCGAGCGGCACTTCATGGACACCATCGAAGGCGGCAAGTGGCTGCCCGATCAGGAGTTGGCGTGGACGCTGGTGGAAACCGCCGTTGAGCGCATCCACGAACTTGAAAACGAACTCGGTTGTTTTTTCGACCGCAACCCTGATGGCACGGTGCATCAAAAAGCCTTTGCCGGGCAGACTTTTGATCGCACGGTACATAAGGGCGATCTGACCGGCATCGAGATCATCAACCGCCTCGCCGAGCAAGTGTGGGCGCGCGGCATCCACCGCATGGAAGAGCACCGCGCGGTGGAGTTCATCAAAAACAAGGCGGGCGACGCGGTGGCCGGCGTGTTGATGATTGACATCCGCAGCGGCGAGTTTGTGTTCGTGCAGGCGCAAGCGGTGTTGCTTGCCACTGGCGGCGGGCCGACGATGTATAAATTTCACACGCCGTCGGGCGACAAAACCTGCGACGGCATGGCGATGGCGCTGCGTGCGGGGTTGCCGCTGCGTGACATGGAAATGGTGCAGTTTCATCCGACCGGGCTGATCGCCGGGCCGGACACGCGCATCACCGGCACCATCATTGAAGAAGGCTTGCGCGGTGCGGGCGGGTATTTGTTGAACGGCAACAAAGAGCGCTTCATGCACAAGTATGACCCGCGCAACGAGCGTGCCACGCGCGACATCGTGTCGCGCGGCATGGATGCCGAAATGCGCGAAGGCCGTATCAATAAAAACGGCGGCCTCTACATCACCATGGCGCATTTGGACCCGGTGATGGTGCGTAAAGAATTCAAAGGCATGGTCGAGCGCTGCGCCGATTGCGGATTTGATCTGGTGTCGGGGCTGGTGGACGTGGTGCCGACGGCGCATTACATGATGGGCGGCGTTGAATTTAAAGTCGATTGCACCACGCACCTGCACGGCTTGTTCTGCGCGGGCGAAGACTCCGGCGGCGTGCATGGTGCCAACCGCCTCGGCGGCAATGGCGTGGCGAATTCCACCGTGTTCGGCGGCATCGCGGGCGACGTGATGCCGGGCTGGGTGAAGGCGCATGGCG